>JAGOFO010000196.1 GCA_017997155.1 Myxococcota bacterium | reverse complement strand
CACGCGCTTGACCTTGAGATGGCTCATTCTCCTGTCGGCCGGGTCGTCGCCGGATGGTTTTCGGGTGCTTCCGCAGGCGCGCTGAACGTGGTCTGGCAGGTCTTTTACTGGGCACATGTGACGGTTCTGCTGGTATTCCTGAACGAGCTGCCTCTTGCCAAGCACTTTCACGTCATCCTGGCCATCCCGAACGTATTTTTCTCGCGTCTGACCCACCCGGGCGCCATTGAGCCAATCAAGGACATCGAGGAGCAGGAGACTTTCGGCGTGCTTCGTCCGACCGAACTGACCTGGAAGCAGATCATGGACGGCTTTTCCTGCACAGAGTGCGGGCGGTGCACGGTGAACTGTCCGGCCTTCAATACCGGAAAGGCGCTCAGTCCCAAGCAGCTCATTTGCGACATGCGCGACTTCGTCAAGCTTCACGAGAAGGACATCCTGAAGGGTGTCGACCTGGGCGATTCGCTTCGCGCCGATGGCAAATCGCTGGTCGATGCCATCCGCGAGGAGGTGATCTGGCAGTGCACGACGTGCCGTTCGTGCGAGGAGCAGTGTCCGGTCACGATCACGCATGTCGACAAAATCGTGGGCTATCGCCGCTATCTCACGCTGATGGAAGCCGCCATGGACCCCGAGTTGGCGACGTGCCAGAAGAATCTCGAGAACAAGTCCAACCCGTGGGGGCTTCCATCTGGCGAACGAGGTCTGTGGATGGTATCGGAACTCGGTGTGCCGCTGCTGTCCGACAAGCCGGATGCGGAGTATCTCTTTTTCCTGGGCTGCTCGGCGGCGTACGACGATCGCAGCAGGAAGGCCGCCCGCGCGTTCGTGAGACTGATGCAGGCCGCCGGAGTCGACTTCGCCATCCTCGGGCCCGAGGAGGGCTGTTGCGGAGACCCGGCCAGGAGGCTTGGCAACGAGTACCTGTTCCAGACTCAGGCACAGGCCAACATCGAGGTCTTCAATTCCTACAAGGTGAAGAAGATCGTGACGATGTGCCCGCATGGCTTGAATACCATCCGTAACGAGTATCCTCAGTTCGGCGGAAACTTCGAGGTCCTGCATCACTCGGAGCTGCTTGCCCGACTGATCGCGAGCGGCGCATTGAAGCCCGCTGCCTCCGGCCAGTCCACCGGTCGTGCCGTGTTCCATGACTCCTGCTATCTTGGAAGGTACAACGACATCTATGAACAGCCGCGCGCGGTGGCCCGTGCCGCTGGCCTGGAACTGGTGGAGGCCGCGAACAGCAGAAAGCTGGGCATGTGTTGCGGAGCCGGTGGCGGCATGATGTTCAGGGATGAGAAGGAGGGGACCAGGGTGAACCGCCTCAGGGTCGGACAACTCGTCGAGACAGGGGCCGAAAAGATCGTTTCAGCCTGTCCGTTCTGTCTGGTGATGTGCCGGGACGGTGTCAACGAAGAGGGTCTTGAGGGAAATGTAACAGTCAGCGACATCGCCGAGGTGCTTGCGGAACGCCTTCAGTCCTGAGTCCCTCCGCGTCCGGCACCGCCGAGCAATCTCGAAAGCGACGGCAGACAGATAAGCGCCAGCGCCGTCCTGATGAAGACCAGCGACGTGGTCGCGCTGACCGAAAAGGCGTCGATCGCGGCAAGCGAGCCTGACGCGGCTGGCGTGAAAGGCGCGAAAAACACCCGCATCAGGATCAGGGTTGGGCCGACTCCGGCCACCGTTATCGGAAGGACGCAGGCAAAGCTGTCAATCGGGAAGAATCTGGCGAATACGTCGACTGGTATTGCCAGGTTGAACGTCGAAAGCATCAACAGGTCGCCGGCTGCGTCGGAAAAGAGCAGCACCGCCCGGAGCCCCAGCACCAACAACATCGAACGCGCGTCGAGGGCCCGGAACGTGTCCAGGATACCACTCAGAAATCGAACCGGCCTCAAAGCACTGCGCGAGAGCGTGACCATGATGACTGGTGCCAGAATTGCCCCGATCCCGGCGATCATCAACGGACTGAAAGCGTCCGGCGATTCGGGAAGTCCGCCGACCGCCAGCCCGGTCACGAGCGGGATACCCAGAATGAAAAGATCGAAAACGTTCAGTGCCAGCAGCGGACTGACCAGAGTCTGCCAGCGTGCATTTCTGTCCTTTCCGGCGGCCACGGCGATCAGGATCAGTCCGAGGTTGTAATTGACGAAGCCGAACAGGTACGAAGCCGCCCGGATTGCGACCAGACGACCGAACGGCAGCCCAATCCCCGTTTTGTGCAGGAGCACACCGACCCCTGCCGCGTCGAGCAGCAGGTGCGCGAGGCTGAATATCACGGCCAGGCCGAGGAAGGAGGTGACGTGCGCGCGTTCGAGCGCGTCTCCGAATGCGGAGAAATCGGTCGTTACGAGCACCCAGGCAACCAGCGCCGTGGTCACGACCCAGGCTAGGACCCGAAGCGTGAGCCTGGTCCAGCGCGGTCTCGTCATCTTCTTCCCCCGGTCGACTCGGCGACGATGGCCCGGACGGTCCTGCGCACACCGGTCCGCCAGTCATACGGCGCGACGAATCCCGTTGAATAGAGGCGCGAACAGTCCATGACGATTCTGCTTCCCGGGAAGATGCGTTCGTCTGGTTCGTTGCCAGGGGGAAGCACCGCAATTCGTTCACGGACTTGAAGCTCCGCCGCTGCCGTCCGGATGAAATCTCCCGGTGTGAGCCCATCCGGGCCGGCCACCAGAAATCTTGTGAGGCCGGCGTCTGCCGGGGTCCGCGCCAGGTGCAGCAAGGCCGCGGCGATCGTGTCCACGAAACCGTCCGGGATCGGGTTGTCCGCCGTTGCGGCAAGCTGAATTTCGCGGTTGGCCAGCAGCAGCTCGACCAGCAACCTGATCCGGCCGCGCTTATCGGAAACCGCGTGATCACCCGGTCCCCACATCATCGGAAGCACGGCCCAGGCCACGGACAGGCCGGATTCCTGAAAAACATGGAACGCTTCGAGCTTTGAGCCGGAATGTTCGTCATCGGGCGAAAGTTCCGAATCCTCCTCGATCGTGTTCCCTGTTCTGAGTGCCTGGCCGTATTCTCCGATGCTGGAGGTGATCACGAAGCGGGGCAGGCGGTGGCCACTGTTGCGGACTTTCTCGGCGGCTTTCACCAGTGCGGTGGCCGCGGAAGCGTCGGAAATGCCGGTATCGATCCACGCCGTCGGTTCCGTCCGCAGCAAATCCGCAAGCTCTGTCGGCTGATTCCTGCCGCCAATGTGAAGTTCGGCGTTGCCGATGTCCCTTTCAGGTATCCGTCCCGAGAATGCGATGGCATTGGAACCGGTGGACGACAGGCACAGGCGATGTCCCAGGAATCCGCCCGCGCCGGAGATGACTATTTTGTCACGCATCACGGACACTCGAATTCGGACCAACCGTAGATATCGCTGTAACCGTTGTAGACTCCCGGGCAGGAATCGAACCAGCGACAGGATGGGCAGGCCTTGCCGGCTCTCCGGCGGTCGCGACCCGTCGTGGTTGAGTGTTCTCCTGTCACCAGATTGAACTCCAGCTCGATCAGGTAGGCATCGAGGTTGTATCCCTCGTAGCCCTTCATCAGGCAGTTCGGAATGTTTTTGAACCCGACGCCCACGCCGAGTTCCCGTCCGCGGTCGATAGCCGCCTTGATGGCGTCCGCTGCCTGCGAAAGAGGGATCTGGATGTCGCCGGAATCCTCGGACACGTTTCCAATCGGTTTCATCCCCGAGAAGATCACGTCCGGCGTGGATGAAGCAGTCCTCAGGCTGGCCACCGATTCCACGTAAGTTATCAGGTGTCCGACGTTAGCGCTCGTCACGACGCCGTAAAGAAATGTCTTGATCTCAGGGGTTGCCATCAGATTGTCGAGCGCCTTGAACACCAGCTCGCCACCATTCGGATTGCGCGAGAGCCAGTTTATGGCGTTCTGGTCGAAGTCGTCGACGGACAGGTGTACCGTGCGTATTCCCGCATTGAGCAGACTCTGGACGACCCGGCGATAGGACAGCATCAGACCGTTGGTCGTCAACGTGATTTCGTTGATCCTGGATGAAGTCAGCAGCTGTATCGTGTGCAGCAGGTCGCGCCGAATGGTCGGTTCGCCGCCAACCAGGGCGCACTTATGGAAACCCCAGCGCGACGCCTTGATTATCGTGTCCGCGACGGACTCCGGGGTCGCGTAGTACTGCTGACTGTGGTCCAGACAACAATAACGGCATGACATGTTGCAGACGTTGCCAAGGTCCAGGTGGAACACATCAGCGCTGCGCCGGCTGAACTCAAGCATGAAATCGAC
>JAGOFO010000195.1 GCA_017997155.1 Myxococcota bacterium | reverse complement strand
GCGCCTGGCCTTCGGCGCTTCCAGCGTTGATGCACGCCTCGGCGCACTCCGGGCGGTCGCAGTCGGTGGCGCAGTCCCACATCTGTCGGCACGTCATTTCGGGTACGGGCACGCATTCGAGCCCCACACCGGATTCCGGCTCTTGGCAGACGTTCGGGGCGTCACAGCAGTCGCCGCCGCAGCCGTCGTCGGTGCATGGGCCGCCGCCGCAGTCTGGAGCTCAGCCTTTCTGGCAGTTTGACAATTCTGTGGAACAGGCGCCGCCTTCGGCGTACGCGTCCATAGCACATTCCTCTGTGATTTCCGGGCACGCAGCGGTCACACAATCCATGATGGCCCGGATCGCGGCCCGGGCATCAGCGCTGCCCGCATCATAGCAGGCGGACACACAGACCTCGTTCCCGCATGAGCTCGAACAACTGCCAACCTCGGCGCAAGTGGATCCATCCAGCGGCAGGCAAACCATCGCGGTTCCTGAATAATCCACGCCGCAGACGTTCGGGTCGTCACAGCAGTCGCCGCCAAGCGGACCATATTTCAGCCGCCTGACCGATCCGCCTTCCGGAAGTGTCCCGCCCGCTTAACCGGTCAGCGTTTCTTGAACTGGATGATGATGTCATCAGGGCGGGCAAGTTCAAGCACCTGCCAGATGATGCTCTCGCGAACCTCGACATCGTTGCTGCGCAGCGCGAGCTGGTCCACCTCAAGGCTCGTCACGTCGTCCAGAAGCCGGTCGGTCCTCTCCTGGAGGGCGACATGCTCCTCTAGAAGCACCTGATATTCCTTGTCCTCGCCGGTAATCGTGCTGGCGTAGTACATCCCTACGGCCGCGACCGACCCCAGCGAGAACAACACGACTGTCACGAGGTGCTTCAACCACATGGTTCGGCTTGAATATCACCGCTGATCGTCGGATGCCAAGAAAATAACTACACTTTTTTAACGGATTCCTCACAATCCGCCAATCACCCCACTTGACCCCCGGAAAACTGAATTTTGGCTTGACAGAAAGCGCCCTCCCGCAGATAATTTTCTCCGGTTCTTTTGAACGCGTTAACCGATTTCGGCATAGCTCAGTCGGTAGAGCAGGTGGCTGTTAACCACCGGGTCGGGGGTTCGAGTCCCTCTGCCGAAGCCAGAATCAATCTCTTCATTGTTTTCCAGCCACACTATCGGTCTGAACCACCAGAACCGCCCTTACGACAGACACCACCGTTCAGCCCAACCAAGACAAGGCATGTGAATACATGTGCTCGACGTGCTAAGGCGTATCAATGACCATGTACTGGATGCGTGCTGTCGCGCGAACGGCGTCGGTCATGTAGCTGGCGGGCGCCACCTCGATGCCGTAGGAAATGCCGTCGGAGCCAGGCGTGTTCTTCGATGCCTGGTCGACGAGGGCGTACCAGTACGTGTAACCCTGGCCGTTCTCTTCGGGATGAAAGATGCTGAAGGTCGACGAGACGAGTTGATGGGGAAAGTAACCGAAAACCGTTACAAAGCTCTCGTTGACCTGCGGTGGCGTGCCGGTCTTCGCCAATTGCTCGTCCGCTAAACGCAGTTCCAGCAGCATCTTGGCGTGCGTCATCTTGTCGGCGTTGAAGTCGCCGGAACAATCGTACGTTGCCAGACTGAATGTTTCCCCGCCGGGCTGGATCAAACCGACCTTCTGAATAGTGTTGTAGCCGGGTGTCAGGGGATCGCCGCAGTCGCCCTCGCCTTTCATGTCCAGGCCCAGATTCAGGGTCGGCATCGAGCTCTTAACAAGACCGAAGCTGGGGTGATACCACATCTCGACATCAAGGGGGTATCCGGCCACCAGCGCCGGCGCGGCCTCGCCTTCAAGCGTCACCGTGCCCGCGAAGTGCTTCACGCCGGACAGCGTGCCAAAGGCTGTATCAACAGTCTCGTCGTCCGAAACCTTAACGTAGTCGAACGTGGCCTTTCCGGGTAATGACGTTCCAGCCTCGGCAGAGGTGGCCGTGGCCTCGAACACGATTATCTCGTTGGCCCCGACTTCCCCATCAGTCCTCACCGTGTACGGCTGATTGGCGACGACCGACGTGACCCCGGGTTCCTCATAGCCGACAAAGACGAAGGTATCGTCGTCCACTTTGTCGATCCAGATTTCGATCCCGTTCTGGGGGTGTACCGGGTCCATTGAAACCTTGTAGGACTGGAACACGCGACCGCCAACTTCCTTCTCGCCGACGATGCGGATGGTTCCAGCCGCGGTCGTTCCACCGGGAAGTGTCGCCACCATGCTCGCCACCGTCGTCGGGCCGAAAGACTCGAACGGGGCCTTCACATCGCTGGTACCGCCACCTTCGCAGGCGACAAGACCCAGTGCTGGACATGCCAACAGGACCGCCATGACACAGAAAAAGCGTGACATCGGATTCAAGATCCCACCCGGGTTGAAGATGAACGAAGTCTATTCGACGACATCGGCACCGTCAATGGCATGGGGCGCCGATGCCGCGGGCGCATACAGCCCGATGGTCACCGGGGCGTCGTAGTCGACCAGAAGATAGTTTCCGTACGGCCTGCTGTGGAATTTCACCTCGCGCACGGGGGTGGCGCCTTTCAGAAGGTCCTCGCACTCGTTTTCGCCCGACACGGAGCAATCAAGTGACCTATAGTGAAGAAGACATGAAGGTTCCACGTCGGGCGGTTTGTACGAAATGCCATCTCGCGAGAACCAGATATCGACATACCTGGTGTCGTTCCTGTCCGCATTCATCCGGGCATATGCCATCAGATCAATCACCCGGGACCTGAATGTACAGTCCGGGTGGTCATCCAGCGCCTGCATCAAGAATTTCGTCTCGAGCTGCGGATTCAAGCTGAGGAACGAATCGTCCTTTTCAAGCGACTCCAGGACCCCGCCACGGGAGATGGGCGCTCGCATCTCCCTGCGCGAAAATGGCGTTCCGATGCCAAACGACGCAATCATCAGAACCAGCAGAAGATAGCGGAGCCGGGGATCGCCGACGCGGGAATGCAGGAATTCATCGAAGGCCCGCAGGCCCCACATGGCGGCAAACAGCAGTATCGGCGCCACCACCGAATACATCCGGAAGATCGTGTGCAGATCGAAGCGCGAAGCCGACGTGGCGGTCTTGAGCAGGAATAAGATCGATACCGGCGCCAGGAGAAGATACACAGGCCGCTTGAACATCTGCCACAGGCCGACGAAAACCAGCAGCGCCATCGACATCGGCAGCAGCATGAAAACATCCGAGACTGCATGCGCGGTACTTGGAGCCAGCGGATTGATCCCGTCGATTATCCAGACCGGGAACGGTGTATGGCGAAGCACCATCGAGAGGGTCTGAAGAACTGCCATCAGGAACACGGCCCCAAGGATCTGCGAGAACGAAGGGCGCTTGAGCTTCGGCAGTTTGAGACCGGTGCCCGTGAACGCCATGACTGCCAGCGCCGCCAGGCCGGCCGAGGCGGTCTCGGCCCTGGTCCTGTAAGCAAGGAACGTCGCCAGCACCATGGCGGCGACGGCGATCGCGGTCACCAGGCGCCCTGCTCTTTCGCGGGCACTGAACAATGTTCCGGCCAGCGCGCCAACAAGGAAAAGGAACGTCAAAAATGCCGAGGGATAGTTAGTGTCGAACCCAACTTCGACGATCGGCGTCATCGCCACGCCGAACGCGAAGAAAATTGACAGGAACATGTTGCGGGTGAAGGCCATGGCCGCCATCGCGAATCCCACAATGTTCAACAGGAAAAGAACCCGATTCAACGCCACCGCGTTTTGAACAGGAAGCGCGTCGCCGCCAATTGCGGACATCGCGGCTGGAATCGTATGGCAGGTCTGGCAGAAATGGTTACCCTTCCCGAAGATGTGCGCGATGCTCATGTCGCTCAGACCAGTCTGAAGCACGGCAAGGTCCTGCGACAACGCACCGAAATCGTTGAATCGCAGAAGCAGGCACACCCCGGCCGCCGCAATCCCCGCGACCAGATACAGCAGGTGGCGGCGATCCTGCGTCATCCAGGCAACCAGCAGAACGATGGTCAGCAACGCGAGCACGACCGCGATGACAAAGTCGATGGTCAACCAACCCCCCGATCACGCGTATCCGGCAATGGCGGCCACGGCGCGGCCACGCGGATACACGGACCATTGATACTTCGTTCTAGCCACCCTGACGCGTGAAGAAATCGGCGACACGGCGCAGAATGGAATGCGGCTCCCCGAAAACCCTGTCGATCTGTTTCAGAATCTGCTGGCCCGTGAGCTTTGAGCCGGTCTCGCGGGG
>JAGOFO010000032.1 GCA_017997155.1 Myxococcota bacterium | reverse complement strand
CCTTCACCGTGGCCGCATACGATGTCGACAACGTGAAGCTGTTCGAGGGCAGCGGCGTCAATGGAGTGACGGAGGTTGGCGACAGTGTCACCGTCCCTTTAACTAACGTCTCGCCGGCCGCGGGCTCAATTGCCATTAACGGCACCTTCTGCGAGCCCGACTGCACCGGCGCGGAGTGCGGCGACGATGGCTGCGGCGGCTCGTGCGGAGGCTGCAAGTCGGGCGCCACCTGCGAATCGGGAATCTGCTCCGTGGCGGTCAACTGGTGCCGCTACCAGTTTCCCGACATCCTTGCTGCCGCCGTCAACGACACCGTCACGTTTTACGGCCGCGTGTATCATGCGGGCATCACCGATGTCAGCACCGCCGTTGACATAAACGCCCTGCTTGTGGGCCAGGTGGGCCTGGGCGGGGACGGCACGGACCCGGCCAGCGACGCATCCTGGAACTGGTACCCCGCCGGCGCCAACACTGGATGGGTCGGGACCGGCGGTGACGCCAACAACGACGAGTACATGGCCACCGTACAACTGACTGCGGCCGGCACCTTCGATGCTGCATACAGATTCAGCGTGGATGGTGGTCACAGCTGGACATATTGCGACGGCCAGCCCGAGGGTTCGTCCAACGGCTACGACCCGGTCAACGCCGGCGCCATTACCGTTTACTGAATTGTGGATTCCCCGTGGTCCCAGGGCCTCGGCGGCTCCGATGGCGCCGGCCTCGTGCCTGAAGGGCGAATGTAATTCGCCCCTACGAATGAACGACCGGCACTGCTGGCCGGCCTCCGGAAGGGCGAATGTAATTCGCCCCTACGCCGGAACCCGTCCCTGATCCTGACCCTGATCCTGTCCCTGATCCTGACCCTGACCCCGTCAGTCGCATCTGCAAGCTGCCAGAAAGTACCTGTACCAACACCGCCCCCACCGACCCGTCACCGTCGGGACAGGCGCCAGCAGATGGCACGAATACCGTCGATGCGACAGATCAGTTCATCCGCGCGTGCGGCGGAAATCGCGCCGTAGGCGGCGAGCAGGCGAAGAGCCGTGGCGGATTCACCGGCAGAACCGTAGGCAACCGTGTAGTGGTAGGCGCGATCCCGACCCGCCCGGCCGGAGCCTTCCGCGAGGTTAAGCGCGACGGATTCGATGGCGCGTTTCAGTTGGTCAACCAAATCCCGGTGTCCCCGAACAGTCTGGACGGCGCGGATGGTCATGACCGCGAGGTCTTCAGCCATGGAAACAACGCGAAGTCCGTGGGGCCGGCCCTGCCCGTCCGTCGTGAGGGTTTGTATGTTGTTGATTGTATTCATGGTGTGTCCCCTCCCGTGAGGCCGTCAGATAACAATCGCCCACAGCCTGCGGCGTTCTGCCGTCAAGGGTCGCGAAGCGACCGCCGCAGGCGGCCGGCGCAAAGCGCCAGGCCCTTGACGGCAAAGAAAGCCGCGGGCCATCACGCAATGAATGGCGGCCTCGCGGGAGGCGGAACCAATCCAGGCAGACACAACAAACACAAGACGGCGGCTCGCTCCCGGGCTGGCGCCCGTGCAGATGCATGAACGTGCGGCCCTGCGGGCCGGCCTCCGGAAGGGCGAATATTATTCGCCCCTACACCGACCCTGATCCTGACCCTGACCCTGACCCTGATCCTGACCCTACCCCCGTCGAAGGGTCATCGCACCTTGATCAGCAGGGCTGATATGGCGGCGGGTGTCATGCCTTCAAGACGTGACGCCTCGCCGATGGTGGCGGGCCTGGCAGCATCAAGTCTGCCGCGCAGTTCCAGCGACAGGCCGGGCATGTCCGAATAATCCAGATCCGGTGGCAGGGGAAGCGACTCGTATCTTTCATGCCGCACGGCCTCGGCCTGTTCCCTGGCGATGTATCCGGCATACCTGATTCTGGTCATCACGGCGCGAAGCTCATCGGGTTGCAGTCCCGACATGCCCGCGTCGACCAGCATTGATTCGATCATCGAAGGACTGACGCCGGGACGGCAGATCACCGTCGCCAGGGTTAGGGCCTCTTTTGAAGACTCCATTCCGGCCGGCAGGGCCGACGCCTTCAGCCGGACTTCGGTGGCCAGCGCGACCGCCGAGGAAATCCTGTCACGCCTGGCGATCATGGATGCCGCAAGGCCCGGCTCAATCAGTCCGGCCCTGATTCCCTCGTCCAGCATCCTTTCTGGCGCGTTGTCCTCTCGCAGGGAAAGCCTGAACTCGGCCCGGGACGTGAACATCCGGTATGGCTCGGTCACACCGCGGGTCGTCAGGTCGTCCACCATCACGCCCATGTATGCGCGTGCCCGCGAAAAGACCAGCGGGGCCTTTCCCAGAACCTTGAGCGCGGCGTTGGCGCCGGCCAGAAGACCGAGCGCGCCGGCCTCCTCGTATCCCGTGGTTCCAAGGATCTGACCTGCCAGAAACAAACCTGGCACCCGCCTGGTTTCAAGGGAAGGACGGCATTCGCGTGGATCAACGAAATCGTATTCCACCGCGTAACCTGACTGCGAAATTTCGGCGTGCTCGAAGCCGGGGATGGCGCGTATGAAGTCCTGCTGGACGTCGATCGGCAGCGATGTGGCCAGTCCGGCGGGATAGACCTCAAGCGCATCAAGTCCCTCCGGTTCGACGAACACCTGGTGCCTGTCGTGGTGGGCGAACCTGACGACCTTGTCCTCGATCGATGGGCAGTACCGTGGACCGCGACCCTTTATCTGCCCCGAGAACAACGGCGCCCGGTGCAGGTTTTCCCGGATCACCCTGTGCGTTTCCTGCGATGTCCAGGTGATGTGACATGGCACCTTCGGCAGCGGCGACGCCACCGTTCGAATCGACAGGAAAACGGCGTCGGACTCGGAAGGCTGTTCCTCCATCCTGGAAAAATCCAGCGAGGCCGTAAGCAGTCGGGGCGGTGTTCCGGTCTTCAGCCTTCCGACAGGAAAACCAAGGGCGCGCAGCGAGTCGGACAAACCGATCGAAGGGGGCTCACCGATCCTGCCTCCCCTGACCTGCCGCGCTCCAAAATGAAGCAGCCCGTCCAGGAACGTGCCGCACGAAAGCACCACGCATCGCCCGGTGATCTCGCGGCCATCCGACAGACCGACACCGGCCGCCTGCCCGCCACGCACCACGAGCGACACTGCCTCGCCCTCGATGACCTTGACCCCGGGCGCCGACAGAACCGCGTCGCGCACCCGCGTGTTGTAGAGCGCGCGGTCGCTCTGAACCCGGGTCGCGCGGACGGCCGGCCCCTTCTGCGTGTTCAAGGTTCTGTACTGTATGGCGGTGTCGTCGGCGGCCCGCCCCATCTCGCCGCCCAGCGCGTCGACCTCGCGCACCAGATGACTCTTGCCGATCCCGCCGATCGACGGGTTGCAGGACATCCTGCCGATCGAATCGATGCCCAGTGTCACAAGGCATGCGCTGGTCCCAGCGCGGGCAGCCGCGAGGACAGCCTCGACACCGGCGTGACCGCCACCGACGACCACTACGTCAAAATCAGTGTTCAATGGAGTCCACCATCCCAGTCGTCACATCCATGTCCGCAAGCCTGGCCACGGTCTTGACCGCACAACCCGCCGCGACCGGTCATCACCTGGTGCGCGAACGCCTCAAGTCTGTTGGTGGTGTGAGTAGACTTCAATCCCTCGAATACCAGATTGCACAGCGGCATGTCGTCCATGTCGCGACGCATCGACCTGGAAAGTGCTGCCGTGACATTGCCGAGCATGCAGTTGTGGCACATCACGTTGATAACCCCGTCGACGCCAGCCTGGTGAAACTCGTCGACGCGGTTGATATTGGCCGACAACGCCTTGTCAATCCAATAGCTGGCGTACCTGGATGTCGATTTGTATACGTCCGGAAAATGTCTTTCCTGAGGAGTCCTGATCGAATCAGGGAAATACCTGTCAATCAAGGCCAGCGCGGCCCTGGCGCCGGGGATTGCGGCCCTCGCCACCAACCCGGCCGCGGGCCGTCCACGACGTTCAAGCTCCTTGTGGAGCTGCTCGCCACCCAGGATTGACACGTCCAGAAGCGAACACGACGTCCATACGTCAAACCCCAGCTCGTTCAGCCTGTGGTACAGGTGGTCGTTCGAGTGTTCGTTCACCCTGGTGTATACGTCCCCGACGATCCCGACAACCGGCCGCCGCCGGCCGTTCTCGACCAGTTCGATCTCTTCAAAGCGCTTGACCGAATCGCGCAGCGACCTGAAGAAGTGCCCCTCGGCCAGACCGGCCTCGATGTCCTCGAGGTTCTGCCGGTGAATTGCGGCCACCGTGCCGGGATTCCTTTCGTAAGGCTCGATCTCGGTCTTCCACTTGAACAGCCGGTCGATGGCGTAGATTCCGGCCGCCATACGCACCACGTAGCCGTTGCCAAGTTCCTTCATCGTCGGAGGATCCGAGATGTTGATCACCGACACTTCGGACAGTCCGGCGTTGCGCAGGATCAGGTGAAGAGCGACCAGATACTGCGGCAGCAGGCACGGACCGAAATACGATGGACCGAAATAGCACGCGTCCTTCGCCACAAAATCCGGACGCCCGGCCGCCTTCAGGAGATCACCGGCGAACGAGATGAACGGATGACATTCACGGCCATACGCGTGTCGCATGCCCAGTTCCCAGCTTTCGTCGTCCGTTGGAGGCAGGAGCACCGCCCTGCACCCCGCCGACTTCAACGCGCCCGTGAAGGCGTATGCGTGATCCATGAACGAAGGAATGTAGTAGGTGTACTCCCTCAGACCACGATCAGGTTCACCTGGCGCCGGCCCATCCAGCAGCTCCACCGGCCGGTCGGCCGGTCGGCATGCGAAGGTGCGCGAAAACGCCTCAAGTCTGGTCACCAGCCCGGCCTCGGCCTGGTGATCATCCATTTCAAGCACGATGTGCGGCGTGTCCACCAGTTCGGTTTCCAGGTACTGGTCCACGAACGAATCCGGGCCGCAACCGAAGTTTGTCATGATGACGGCGCCCAGGTTCGGGTGGTGTTTCAACGCCCTGGCCGCTTGAAGCAGTTTACGCCCGTATCCCCAGCGGACGCGCCCCCAAATCGGAGGCAACGGGTCGTCGCCAAGCGGCATGAAATCGAATGGAATCGGCTCGATGCCCAGAGACGAAAGCCGTCGGGCAAGGTTCAGATTAACGTACCTGTCGACGGTGTTGTACGGCCTGCCCAGAAGCACGCAACCGCGCATCTTCTGCTCGGCGAGCCTTTCAAGCAGCCGCTGCCCCTCGGCGCGGCAACCGGCGGCGAAACTCTGCTGTGAAGCGGCCGCGACGGCATGCGCCGCGCGAATCTCGTCGACAGGAATACCCAGCGTCGACGCCGCCGCGCCGATCCACCAGGCTTCTTCACCGCGAACCGGGTACTCCAGGGTGACAATCGACGCATCGACGTTCGCGCGCAGGACGTATGGAGCCGCCTGCGTGTAGGGACAGGCATAACGGGCCGTGGACTCGCCGGGCGGGGTGAACATTCTCAGGTGCGGGACGAAAATCGTCTGTATGCCGCGGGCCATCAATCGATTCACATGCCCGAACAGCACCTTGATCGGATAACAGAACTCGCCCGGAACGTGGGAAAGCCCCCATTCCACGGTCTCGCGGTTGCTGGGACCGGACAGGACGGGGGAATAGCCCAGTTCCGTGAAAAACCTCGTCCAGAAAGGCAGGTAGTCCGTCATGCTGAGTGCGAACGGGATGCCGATCACGCCGCGACCGGGGGTTTTGCCGGAGTCGCTGACCGCCGAATCGTCAAAGCCGCCAAGGCCTGCCGCGGCCAGAAGCAGACGCTCACGGGTGGCGAATGCGTCATCGGGCAGGACGGGCTCTTCGGCATCACGCTCGAAGCGGCCGCAGATACTGCCGAAGAAAGCGCGACGTCCGTCGTTCATCACAACCCTGCGGATCTCGCACAGATTGGCGCACCGCTGGCACTCGAAACTTGATGTCGCTGCCTCGGGAACCGGATCGCTCAGATCGAGCCCTTTCGAGTCGACCGAACCTGCCATGGCCTGCAGCGCGGCCCCGAACGCCCCCGACAACTCGGGCATCGGATGGACGGTGATCTCGCACCCGAGCAGTTCGCCAAATACCGCGCGAACGGCGTCGTTCCTGGCAACCCCGCCCTGGAACAGGACCTTTTTTCCGACAGGCCTGGAACCTACGACCTTCTCCAGATAGTTCTGGCCGATCGAGTACGCCAGGCCGGCGCAGATGTCGGCGGTCGGCGTCGATCGCTGGACATGGTGCACCAGATCGCTGTCCATGAAGACGGTACAGCGGCTTCCAAGGCCGACCGGGTTTGATGAAGACATCGCCAGCCTGGCGAAATCGCTTCTGATGTCGATCCCGAGCCGACCGCACTGCTCCTCAAGGAATGCACCGGTTCCGGCCGCGCACGCCCGGTTCATCTGGAACCGCTCTATCACGCCGCCACGCATCCTGATGTACTTCGAGTCCTGTCCGCCGATCTCGATAATGGTGTCGACGTCGGGCACGAAATGGGCGGCACCCGCGGCCTGCGCCGAGATCTCGTCTATAACCTGGCCGCCCCCCAGCAAGGCGGACGCCAGATATCGTCCGGATCCGGTGAAACAGACTCCAACCATCGCGGTACCTGGCAGATCCTGCTTCCCCAGCGCCGCAATCGCCGACCTGATCGCCTCGACCGGTCGACCGGCCGTCGGCAGGTAGACGCTGGCCGCGACTGAAGCGCCAGAATCGATCACCACGGCCTTGGTGCTGACCGAACCGACATCCAGACCCAGAAAGAACGGGCCGCGGGAACAACTCGACTTCACGGCGGGCGCCGGCACGGCCCGGGAACTGAGCGGCTTCAGCCCGGACACCTGAACCTGTCTGGCGGCGTCGATGTCCAGTTTCCCCGCCATTTCCAACAGTGACCGGCCTGCCGGGAACGGATTCGCCTCGGCGTGAATCGCGGCGCCGAAAGCCCCCATCACGTCGTGCCCGGCCGGCCTTGAGAGTGTGGCGGCATCCATCCCCAGAAGCTCGCGGAACGCGCGCACCACGCCATCGTTCGAGGCTACACCGCCTTGAATCAGGACAGGCGCCTCAGGGGTTCTGCCCCGGCAGAGCGTCGCCAGATAATTCCTGGCCAGGGCGAAACACAAACCGGCCGCGATCTCGTCGGTCGGGGTCGCCTTCTGCTGCAGGTGGATCATGTCGGACTTGGCGAACACCGAACATCGTCCGGAAAGCCTGGCTGGCTTCGCGGCTGCCGCGGCAAGGGAGCTGAAGGTCTCGATATCCAGTCCGAGCCGGCCAGCCTGCTGATCCAGAAACGCGCCGGTGCCAGCGGCGCAAAGCTCGTTGAAGGCATGGTCTTGAATGTAATGCGAGCCGGACGCGTCCCGGCAGACCCTTATGAACTTCGAGTCCTGGCCGCCGATCTCGATGATGCTGGAAACGTCGGGCCGAACCGTCCAGGCGCCTGTCGCGTGCGCGACTATCTCGTTGACCGGAACCGCGCCGATCAGGCCGGCTATCAGTTCCTTGCCGGACCCGGTCACCGCCGCGCCCGAGACCTCGACATCGCCGATTCGCGCAAGCATCCTGGCAAACGCGGCCCGCGCGGCCTCGATCGGACGTCCCAGGGTTCTGACATACTCGCTGTGAATGGTTCGTCGCCCGTCGTCCATCACGATTACGTTCAGGCTGACCGAACCTATATCCACGCCGAGCCAGTATTTCATGTTTCTCCAGCTGCAGGGGCCGGAACGGGTCTGAAGACCCCGTTGCCGCCGTCGTCGTCGTTGCCCGCGCCGTCGCCATCGTCGCCAGGTTCGACACGAATCAGCGGCAGTCCTTCGTCTGGACGGGCCGGCAGGCCGAGGTCCTCGCGGGCCGGAACATCCGGCTTGCCGATGATTTCGGGAGTCACGTATACGCCTTCCGTTCCATACCAGAATGTCGGAATCCACGGCCAGGAATCGACATAGTCCCGCTCGCTGATCGCGTCCATCTCGGCCCAGAGACGCTTTGCGATACCCTCAATCCGCTCGACCCACCATTTGCCGAAGGTGCGGCGTTCGTAGACTCCAAATGCAGATTTCGGATTCGGCTTGGTGGCCATGATGAACGCGGCCTCGTTCACGGTCAGTTCCATCGGGGTCTTGTTGAAATAGACCATGGCCGCGTCGCGGATGCCGTAGATGTGATAGCCGAACTCGATACAGTTCAAGTAGAGTTCGAGGGTGCGTTCCTTGGGCACGCGACGCTCCAGTTCCCACACGATGATCGCTTCTTCCAGCTTCCGCGCGAGCGTCTTTTCCCGCGAAAGGAAAAGGTTTTTTACCAGTTGCTGGGTAATCGTGCTTCCACCGTAGACGTACCAGCCCTTGTCCAGGTTCAGAAGGATGGCGCGCTTGATAAGACCGGGCGCGAACCCCTTGTGTCGGAAAAACGCCATGTCCTCGGTCGCGAGCGCGGCCTGCTGGACATGTACGGGGATCATCTCAAGCGGCGCGAATCGACCACTGCCCGGTCCGGTCAGGATGACCTCCGGTTCGTCGTCCAGTTCCTCGACGCGATGGATATATCGCCGCGACATCAGACTGTCGATGTCGACATGGTCGCCAAACGTCAAAACGGTGCAGCCGTCCATATCGGGCGAAAGAACCAGTGATGACGAACGTTCGGTCCCCACCTTCAGTTTTCCAGAAAATGCCATCTCGCCGGACAGTCTCGTTCCTTTCAGTCGCGGGACGACTACCGGCGGAATCGCGTCGAAAACGGCCTGACACGATTGTTTCGGGATGTCGACCGATGCCTTCATCACCGGTTGCCCGCGCTGGTGCTCGTACTCGAAGGAAGCGGACATCACGAAGTCACGGACACGAATCCGGTCGAAGGTCGCTTTGACGACCTTTTCGGAAAGCGAGACGACCAGTCCAAAATCGACGTCGAACGAGATGTCGGTAATGGGCACCAGACAGAGTTTGGTCCAGAAGTACGTCAGTCCGGTGGCCGAGGCGCTGCCGTTAAGTTTCCAGTTGCTTCCCTCGCGGGAGATGTCCACGTCAAGAGCCAGTCCGGGGCTTCCCCACGGAAGAAGCCGATTGTGCAACACGGACAGAAGCGCGACCGGCATCACGCCTCCGGTCTGAAGGTGGCCTCCGACAAATGCCGCCGAACGGTCGAAACTGCCCTTTATTCGCAGGGGCGAGGCTCCCTTGCCGGCCACCTCCGCCTGGCACGAGACGTCCACGTCCCAGAAGGGCTGAAGGTCCTGCTGACTCCTGACATCGGGTTCGCCACCTTCCGGAGCCAGACCAACCCTGTCTACCGAGATCACCGCGTCGCTGACCGATGCCACGCTTCCATCGGGCAGGGTGATGCCGAAACCTCCACCCGAGATCGCGACCCGGGCCACATCCTCGACACGGACGTCGGCCAGCGCCAGGAGCGACGCGGCATCTACGGAAACGGCCGCCGATTGAACCGTGAGTCTTCCTTCAAGCCCGACCGCTCCGGATGTGATCCGCGCGACCGCGGCGCCGATGTCGTCAATCCGCATGTCTCTGACAAGCAACTCAAGCCTGCCGGAATCCGGATCGAAGTCAAGGTCGAGACCACCGAGGGCCACCGCCACCGGCAACAGCCCACCAGCGGGAAGAACAAGCGAGGACGACGGAGTGACGTCCAGCGAAATCGAGCCGTCGGTTGCCGCGACACCATGAATCGACAGACCCGGGTCGGCTTCCTGGTCGGCGCCCTTGAATCCCGCAAGCACAAGTGAACCGTCAAAAGCCCAGCCGGGAGCCGCTTTACCTGTTTTGCCCGACGGCAGACGATCAGCCGAGACCTCGACACTCGAAAGAGTGATGGTCTGCGTCTTGTCCGGATGATTTGAAAGCCGGATCGTTCCGTTCCTGAGCACGACCCTGTCCGGCAGCGACCCGCCGGGGACGCCACCGGCCTTCGGGTCGCCATCCGCGCGGTCGCCGGAGTCCGCGATCCCGCGCAACCTGTCCACCAGGGAACGCAGACGGGTCAACCTGGATCGATCTTTGTCAATTTCGACAAAGGGCTCTTCGGCCACCACATAATCGGGGACGCGGCGTCCCCTGATGAGGTCGATGATGGAAAAGCCCAGGCGAACCCTGGGTATTTTCAGGATGATTCCGGACGAATCGCCGAGTTCGATGTCTTCAAGAACTATTTCATTGCCGATGGTGGTATCGATTCCACCAACGAAAGCGGTCGCGCCGACACCGGCCGCTGCGTCGCCAAGCCGCGAATTCACGCGGTCGAGCGCGGTTCCCATGAAGGCCGGCAGGACGACAAGAGTCGCCAGCAGCCACAGCGCGAGCAGCACGGCGCAGACCGAACCCACCGCAAGAACAATCTTTCTGAGTTTGCGAGGCTTCTGCCTGTCCGATTCGATCCCGGCAGTCATCAACAGATCCAGAAAAGGCCGGCGGATTATAGCACTCGACGCGGTTTATCTCACCGTTTCTGGGAGACCAGGCTGCCCGCCGGGACGTCGGAAGTTACCCAGACGTTGCCTCCGATCACGGCCCCGCGTCCAATCGTGATTCGGCCGAGGATGGTGGCGCCGGAGTATATGACGACGTCGTCCTCGACGATCGGATGTCTCGGCACTCCCTTGATCGGATTGCCGTTTGAGTCGAGCGGGAAGCTCTTCGCGCCCAGCGTGACGCCCTGGTAGATCCGGACATTTCTTCCGATCACGCAGGTCTCGCCAATCACCACGCCGGTTCCGTGATCAATGAAGAACCTCTCGCCGATCGCGGCGCCGGGGTGGATGTCGATGCCCGTCAACGAATGCGCAAGCTCCGTGATTATCCTGGGGATGAGCGGGGCGCCGAGAACAAAAAGTTCGTGGGCGATCCTCTGTGAGATGATGGCCTGGAGGCCCGGATAGCAGAAAATCGCCTCATCCGGGGTGTGCAGGGCCGGGTCGCCCTCGAAGGCGGCCTGAACGTCGGTGTGAAGCAACCGTCTCAGCTCGGGCAGGGTCTCCATGAAGGCCGTTGCCATTGCCGTTCCCCTGGCCCGGCAGTCTGAGCAGTCCGCCAGAACTCCAGCGGAGCAGGCAAGGCTTTCCCGGCAGGACAGAAAGCACTGTCCGTGCGTAATCTGTTCCTGCAGAATCTGCATCGCCTCGTCCAACGCCGCGCCCACGTGGTACTTCAACGAATCCCTGGATATGTTGGTGTTTCCGAAGTAGCCCGGAAACAGAACCGTCTTGATCAGATCCACGAACCTTATCAATTTCTCTCGCGAGGGCAGACCTCGAGGATCGGACCAGTCCGACCTGGACCATCCCCCGACCTCGGATGCACAAAGCGCCTCAACAACCTGTTTGACCGAAGGGTTCTGGGAAACCGTTTTTCTATCATCATCCGACATGGGAGACTCCTTGATTCAAAGCACACTACGAACTTATTATTCGGTGCTCCGTCATTGTCAACATGAAGACGGGCCCCGGGAGAAATGAAAACGATCAATCTCGCCATCCTGTGGCACATGCACCAGCCCCCGTATGAAGAACCGGGTTCATCGATGACCCTTCTCCCGTGGGCATTCCTGCACGGGATGAAAGACTATTACGACATGGGCGCCGTGGCCGCGCGCCACCCGCGCATGCGGATGAACGTCAATTTCACGCCATGCCTGCTCGAACAACTCGCCGGGTACGCGGACGGCTCGCTGGCGGATCGCACGCTGGCGCTGATGGAAAAACACCCCGGCGAGATGACCGTGGCGGATCGGGAATACCTGTTCAGGACCTTCTTCGGTCTGACGGGAAGGATGATCGAACAGTTCCCAAGGTACGTTGAACTTCGGGACCTGCACCGGGCCGCGACGGCCGGCGGCATCGCGGTCCCGTTGCTGACCGATGCGGAAATCACGGATCTGACGGTGCTTTACCTTCTGGCCTGGTGCGGACCAACGCTGTCCAGGGCGCCCTCTGTTCAATCGATCGCCAGGAAGGGGCGCGGATTCGACGCGGGCGATCGCCAGGTTCTGATTCGTGAAGCGCGTTCTCTGATTGGCTCGACCGGCAGGCTCTGGCGCGATCTGGTCGATGCCGGGATCGTGGAACTGTCCACCACGCCGGCGAACCACCCCATCCTGCCACTCCTGTGTTCGACCGGTGCCGCTGTTGCCGCAAGGCCGGACGTCAAACTGCCGATCACCGCCTTCGAGGCGCCCGACGAGGCCAGAAGACAGGTTCGAACAGGTCTCGACGGCTTCGAGCGCTTCTTCGGTTACAGGCCGGCGGGCATGTGGCCGGCCGAAGGCTCCGTGTCGGAGCAGGCGGTCTCGATCCTGAAGGAAGCAGGCATACGCTGGATCGCGACCGACGAGGCCATCCTCGCCAAATCGGACGCGACGGATCGTTCGGACATCCGCCACCCGTGGACCGTGAACGGAGTTTCGATCTTCTTCCGGGATCATTTCCTTTCAGACCAGATCGGCTTCGACTACAGCAGGCGACCCGCATCAAAGGCGGTCGCGGACTTCATCTCGCAGATGGCGGCAAGAGCGGCGAACAGCCGCGGCGGGGATGATCTGGTGGTAGTGGCCCTGGACGGCGAAAACGCCTGGGAGTACTACCCGGACGGCGGATATGGTTTTCTGGATGAGCTCTACGGCGCGATCGAGGCCGCTGATTTCATCAGACCGGTCACGATGGCGGGATACCTTGAAAAGTATGGTCCGGGCCGCCAGATCGACCGACTGGTACCCGGTTCCTGGATCGACGGAAACTTCGACACGTGGATAGGAGACCCTGTTAAGAACGCCGCCTGGGACTGTCTCGCCGCCGCGTGGCAGGCGGTCGCCAACGCGGACCTGGACGGACCATCGCTTTTTATGGCCCGAAAACATCTGATGCGCGCCGAGGCATCCGACTGGTTCTGGTGGTTCGGCCGCGGCCACTCGTCGATCCACGAACGCGAGTTCGATTTTCTGTTCAGACGAAATCTGGAGGCGGTTTACAACGCCGCCTCGATCCCGGCGCCGCAATACCTTCAGAACCCTATCGGGCAGGAAGGGGCAGGGGCCCAGTGTTCGATGCCCACTTCCTTCATCAGCCCCAGGATTACCGGAAGGCAGGACAGTTTCTACAAGTGGGTTGGTGCCGGCAGTTGCGAACACAGCCACGGCTCGATCCACCGCCTGGAACCTGTCATCAGTGGCGTCAGGTTCGGCTTCGACAGCGCGTATCTTTACCTGGCGGTTCACAGATTCGGCAAAGGACGCTTTTTCGATGCCTGCAGGGAACTGCGCGTCGTTTTCAGGAACGGGCACGAGAGGATCGTGACCTTCAGACAGGAAGCATCAGGGAGTTCCGGAGTTACTGCGTTCGACGAGAACGGTGCGACGATGGACGAATCCCGGGCGAGGGCGGCTGCGATCGATGTATTCGAAGCGGCCATTTCCCTCACGACGGTCTGCGCGCCGGATGCCGCGGGCCGCTTTCTCGTCTCGTTCAAGCTGGAGATGGGAACCGGTGACATTGACGTGGAACGTTTTCCGTGGGATTCATGGATCGATTTGAAGTGGAACCCGCGGGAATTCAAGATGAACGGGTGGTTCGTCTAAACGGCGACATCCGCATCGGGGAATTCATAATGCCCGAACTCAGACACGACCCGGTCCAGAAACGGTGGGTGATAATAGCCACCGAAAGGGCTCACCGTCCCCAGGATTTCGTCTGGGGCGCCAAGCCCGACAACGGTGCCGACTGCCCATTCTGTCCCGGAAATGAAAAATTCACTCCGCCCGAACTTCTGAGAATTTCCAACCCCGACGGCTCCTGGAAGGCGCGGTGCATACCGAACAAGTTCCCCGCACTCAGGGTTGAGGGCGAACTGGAACGCTCGGCGGCAGGTCAGTACGACCGCATGAACGGGATCGGGGCGCACGAGGTGATCGTCGAGACTCCCGATCACTCGCGCGACATACCCGATCTTTCGGTCGACGAAGTGGGCGCGGTCCTGCGCATCTACCGGGAGCGTATCATCGACCTGTCGCGCGACATCCGCTTCCGCTACATCCTGATCTTCCGCAACCACGGTCCGGCGGCTGGAGCATCGCTGGCGCACCCGCACTCACAGCTCATCGCGACCCCGGTCACCCCGCGAACCGTGTCGATCGAGCTCGAAAGTGCCAGGCAGCACTACCAGGTCAAGGAACGCTGTATCTTCTGCGACATCATCGCCCAGGAGATGCAGGAGCACCGACGGATCGTCGCCGTGGACCCGGATTTCGTCACCTGGTGTCCGTATGCGTCCAGATTTCCTTTCGAAATGATGCTGGCGCCACGACGTCACTGCCATGATTTCGCGGCCATGAACGATGCCGATCTGCTGAAACTGGCGGCCCATCTCAGGGGAATCGCACGGCGCCTGAAGGCCGGTCTGGAAGACCCGCCCTACAACTTCCTTCTGCATACATGCCCGTCGTTCCACATGGAAAACAGCCGGACGGGCTACTGGTCAACCATCAAGCTGGACTGGCACTGGCACATCGAGATCCTGCCGAAACTCTCCAGCACGGCGGGATTCGAATGGGGCACCGGGTTCTACATCAACCCGACTCCGCCCGAGGATGCCGCGGCTTTCCTTAGAACAGTCAACGTGGACGACCGCTGAAAGGGGCGCCGGATGACACGGCACGTCGACATCAAGCTCCACTACGCGTGCAACAACAACTGCATCCACTGCGTCATCGCGGATCAGCGCGGTAACGTGCTTGATGCCGGACGACGCGACTTCAGGACCACGGCCGAAGTCGCGCGCGAGTTGCAGGACGCAAAGTCAAAAGGCTTCGAGCTGGTCACTCTGACAGGCGGGGAGCCGACCATCCGGAAGGACCTGTCCGACATCGTCCGGGCGGCGCGCGCGCTCGGGTTGCTTGTGGGGCTCCAGACGAACGGCAGATTGCTCGCCTCGGCCCAGGTCAGGGAATCTCTCTGCGGAATGCAGGTGCGCTTCATCATCGCGCTTCACGGCGCGACAGCCGGGATACACGATGCGGTCACCAGGGCGCCCGGTTCGTTCGATCAGACGATGACCGGCATCAGGGAATTGTGTCGTTCGGGTGAAAAAGTCACATTGAAGGTCCTGATGTCGCGCCTGAACCGGGACAGTCTGGACACGCTGGCACGAAATGCGCTCGACGCCGGGGTACGGGAGTTCAACTTCACATTTCCACACGGTCTGGGGAATGCGGCAAGGGAACACGCGCTGGCGATCCCGTCGTTTTCCGAGATCATGCCTTCGCTGACCGCAGCCATGAACCTGCTTCGAGACGCCGGAGCCATCTATGTCACCGAGTCGGTGCCTCTGTGCCTTCTTGGTGAGCACATGGACCACGCATCGGAGACCATTTTCAGAACATCGTTCCGGTCAGAAGTCAGGCAACTCGACCAACCCGCCCGCGACTGGAGCCGTGACCGCGTTCAGGGCAAGGTACATCCGCCGGAGTGTTCCGAATGCACGTTGATCGGGGACTGTGAGGGAATCTGGCGCGAGTACTTCGATTTCAACAAGGATGCCGGGCTGGTGCCGATCACCGCGCGACGGTCCGGGAACGCAGGACGATCCTGACCACCTCGGGGCGACTGCCCAGACGCAGGGGCGGCCCCCAGAAACCTGCTCCAGCGCTCACGTACAGTATCATCGACTGAACCTGATAACGGCCGGCCCAGTATGGATAAACAAGAGGGGTGAAGATCGTTGCGGGCGGAAACTGCCCGTGATGGGTGTGCCCCGACAACATCAGGTCCACTCCCGCCGAAGCGGCCAGTTCGACGTTGATCGGTTGATGCGAGGCGAGCACGACAGGAAGCCCTGGTGCTGTTGTTGCGATTGCCTGAAGCAGCGAGGCGTCGGGCCTCGAGCCGGTGCCGAGATGCGCCGGGTCGTCCACTCCAGCAACGCAAAAGGCGTCGTCGATGCAGACCGATTCCTGACGAAGAACCCTGATTCCGGACGAAGACAGCGCGTCCAGCACCTTTTCTCCGCCAGAATACCTCTCATGATTTCCGGACACGGCAAACACCGATCCCGGGCCCGAGAAGCGCGCAAACCTGCGGAACACGGACGGGTCCCCTCCGCCCTCCTCGTCGGTCAGGTCGCCGCCCAGGATTACCCAGTCGGGGTTGACCAGGCGGACCGCATGCTCGATGCGATCGATGTCGGACGTTCCGACCAGACCGCCATGATGGACGTCTGACAGAAACGCCAGCACGCGGCCATCGAACTCCAGCGGCAAGCCGGGCAGCGCCACCTCCTCGGTGTGGACCTTTACGGGCCCGAGCGCGACCGACATGGCGGCGATCGAGATTCCCACCGCAGTACACGCGGCCAGGACAAAAGACAGGATCCGCGTGGGACGCAGCAGGCCACGAGCAAGAACCCTGGCCTTGACAAGCAGCCTGACTCCGCCGACCAGAACGAGGTCGGCCGGCACCAGGACCATTACAAGGACAGCGAGATATCCCATCCAGAGCGCTGCGGCACCGCCGGCGGCCAGGGCCAGGGGCCCGTCTGAAACGCGCACGACCGCGTGACTCAATGGCCATCCAACCGCAGCCAGCAAAAGCAGGACCGCAAGAACGCGGGAGACCCGACGCGAGGGCGCGAAGGAATTCACAACACGACGATGCACGTACCAGTGGGCCCCGAACCAGGCAAACACGAGGACGAGCATGAACACGGCTTTCATCGGGAAGGCTCCATGGAGATCGCGGACTACTGCACCCGGGGGCGCGATTATCGATGATAACAGATGAAAACGACGGTCGGAAACCTGGAAAAAAGGATAAAAAAAGGGGCCGGCAACGACCTACTCTCCCACGCAGCTGCCCGCGAAGTACCATCGGCCCTGGAGGGCTTAACTTCTGAGTTCGGGATGGAATCAGGTGTGGCCCCTCCGGTAAGGTCACCGGCCCCTTAATCCTTGGAACGCCCCCGAAGGGACGGTTCGTTCGAATAAAAGGGAATTTGTTATTGCGATTACCTTGGCTTCAACATCAACTGTGAAAGTACGATGTCAAGCCTCACGGCCGATTAGTACCACTCGGCTGAACGTGTTACCACGCTTACACCTGTAGCCTATCAACGTCGTAGTCTCCGACGGGCCTTAAGGGGAATAAATCCCGGGATACCTAGTATTGAGGTCGGCTTCCCACTTAGATGCTTTCAGCGGTTATCCGTTCCGAACATAGCTACCCGGCCGTGCCGCTGGCGCGACAACCGGTTCACCAGAGGTTCGTCCACCCTGGTCCTCTCGTACTAAGGGCAGGCCCTCTCAAGTATCCTCCTCCCACGGCAGATAGGGACCGAACTGTCTCACGACGTTCTGAACCCAGCTCGCGTACCGCTTTAACCGGCGAACAGCCGGACCCTTGGGACCTGCTCCAGCCCCAGGATGCGATGGGCCGACATCGAGGTGCCAAACAACGCCGTCGATGTGAACTCTTGGGCGTTATCAGCCTGTTATCCCCAGAGTACCTTTTAGCCGATGAGCGATGGCCCTTCCATACGGGACCACCGGATCACTAAGACCTGCTTTCGCATCTGCTCGACCTGTAAGTCTCGCAGTCAAGCTCCCTTTTGCCTTTACACTCGACGACTGGTTTCCAATCAGTCTGAGGGAACCTTTGCGCGCCTCCGTTACATTTTGGGAGGCGACCGCCCCAGTCAAACTACCCGCCAGGCAGTGTCCCGCATCGGGATATACCGATGTCGGTTAGATTATCAAATGGCCAAGGGTGGTATTTCAAGGTTGACTCCACGGAGGCTAGCGCCCCCGCTTCAAAGTCTCCCACCTATCCTACACATGAACATCCGATAATCACTGCCAAGTTATAGTGAAGGTTCTGGGGTCTTCCCGTCTTGCCGCGGGTACCCGGCATCTGCACCGGGAATTCAATTTCGCTGAGTCCCTTCTCGAGACAGTGGAGAAGTCGTTACGCCATTCGTGCAGGTCGGAACTTACCCGACAAGGAATTTCGCTACCTTAGGACCGTTATAGTTACGGCCGCCGTTTACCGGGGCTTCGATTCAGAGCTTCGCCTTGCGGCTGACCCCTCCTCTTAACCTTCCGGCACCGGGCAGGCGTCACACCGTATACGTCGTCTTACGACTTTGCACAGTGCTGTGTTTTTGGTAAACAGTCGCTACTCCCTGGCCTCTGCGACCCGAACCAGCTTCGGGAGCAAGTCCCTACACCAGTAAAGGTCCACCTTCTTCCGAAGTTACGGTGGCAATTTGCAGAGTTCCTTGAGAAGAGTTCACTCAAGCACCTTAGGTTTCTCACCCCACCCACCTGTGTCGGTTTACGGTACGGGCACTTTGAATCGTCCATCCGGGGCTTTTCTTGGAAGCGTGGGATCAGCGGGTCATATCGCGACCGAAGTCTTGACATGCTCATCACGTCTCGGAGTTGAATGACCTCCCGTTTGTGGCTTAAGCCTCCTGGGAAATCCTCCTACATGCTTGAACCGGGACATCCATCACCCGGCGCCGCCTACCCTTCTCCGTCCCCCCTGATATCAACCTCATCAAAGTGGTACAGGAATATTAACCTGTTTGCCATCGCCTACGCCTCACGGCCTCGACTTAGGCCCCGACTAACCCCTGGCGGATTAGCCTTGCCAGGGAACCCTTGGGTTTACGGTGACAGGGTTTCTCACCCTGTTTATCGCTACTCATGCCAACATAATCTCTTGGAGCACCTCCAGTAGTCCTTGCCGGTCTACCTTCGACGGCAACTCCAATGCTCCCCTACCAACGCCACAACCCAAAGTTGCAGCATTCCGCGGCTTCGGCGACGCGCTTGAGCCCCGTTACATATTAGGCGCAGGAATACGATGGACCAGTGAGCTATTACGCTTTCTTTAAAGGATGGCTGCTTCTAAGCCAACCTCCTGGTTGTTTATGCGTTCCTACATCCTTCACCACTTAGCGCGCGCTTTGGGACCTTAGCCGGCGGTCTGGGGTCTTTCCCTCTCGCCCACGGATCTTATCACTCGTGGACTGTCTCCCGCAGTAACAGCGCATGGAATTCAGAGTTTGGTTGGGTTTGGTAAGCGGGTAAGCCCCCTAGCCCATCCAGTGCTTTACCTCCACGCCTGATTTCTGCGAGGCCGTACCTAAATACGTTTCGGGGAGAACCAGCTATCTCCGGGTTTGATTAGCCTTTCACTCCGATCCACAGGTCATCCCCCGGCTTTTCAACGCCGGTGGGTTCGGGCCTCCCCGTGGTTTTACCCACGATTCACCCTGCCCATGGATAGATCACCCGGTTTCGGGTCTACTCCCTGCAACTAAGCGCCCTATTCAGACTCGCTTTCGCTCCGGCTTCGCCTCCTTCGGCTTAACCTCGCTGCAGAGAAGTAACTCGTTGGCCCATTATGCAAGAGGTACGCTCTCAGACCTTGCTTTCGCCATAGTCCTCGAACTGATTGTAAGCATGCGGTTTCAGGTACTATTTCACTCCCCTAGCGGGGGTACTTTTCACCTTTCCCTCACGGTACTAGTTCACTATCGGTCGCTCAGTAGTGTTTAGCCTTGGAAGATGGTCCTCCCAGCTTCCGACAGGGTTCCACGTGTCCCGCCGTACTCGGGAACATTATTCAGAGAGCCAATTCAATTTCGCGTACGAGGCTATCACTCCCTATGGCCTGGCTTTCCAGCACAGTTCCACTATCGAATTGGTTTGTAACTCTCCGAGGCTGCTGCCGCTACCTCAAATAATGCCCCACAACCCCATATAAGCAACGCCGGCAGGCTTACACATATATGGTTTGGGCTCGTCCCCGTTCGCTCGCCGCTACTCAGGGATTCTCGTTTGATTTCTATTCCTCCGGTTACTGAGATGTTTCAGTTATCCGGGTTCGCCCCCTAAAAAGGGTAATGCTCGTCCACGGCAAGCCGTGACCGGCATTGGGTTGCCCCATTCGGAAATCCAGGGATCACGGGATGGTTAACTCCTCCCCCTGGCTTATCGCAGTTACCCACGTCCTTCATCGCCTCTGAGCGCCAAGGCATCCGCCACATGCTCTTATTAGCTTGACACCGTAATTTCACAGATTGGTGTTAAAACCAAGGTAATCGCAACAACAGATTCACTTTTCAATGAGCATTGTTTGGTGGAGCTGAGGGGGATCGAACCCCTTACCTCAGGCTTGCAAAGCCCGCGCTCTCCCAGATGAGCTACAGCCCCGCTGGTGATGGAGGCGGCCTGGAAGCTGGTGGGCCTGGGCAGAATCGAACTGCCGACCCCACGCTTATCAGGCGTGTGCTCTAGCCGTCTGAGCTACAGGCCCTTTCGACCAAACATTCCATCAGGTTTCCCTGACTTCACAATGAGCAATGCCTCACTCATTGAAAACTGAACAGCAGGTCACAAACGATTCCGTTCTGGTTTGTCTTTCTAAGCCCACCCTTCCGGGTTGAGGCTCCTTGAAAGGAGGTGATCCAGCCGCAGGTTCCCCTACGGCTACCTTGTTACGACTTCACCCCAGTCGCTACCCACACCTTCGGCGCCTGCCTCCTTGCGGTTAGCCTGGCGACTTCTGGTGCAAATAACTCCCATGGTGTGACGGGCGGTGTGTACAAGGCCCGGGAACGTATTCACCGCCGCGTGCTGATCGGCGATTACTAGCGATTCCGCCTTCATGCAGTCGAGTTGCAGACTGCAATCTGAACTGGGG
>JAGOFO010000194.1 GCA_017997155.1 Myxococcota bacterium | reverse complement strand
AAATTCATCGAATCGATCTTCCCGAAAAGTTCCATCAGTTGTTCAAGCACCACTTCGTACGGTGCGTTGTAGATCCAGGCCGCCTTGTAAACCGACCACACTTTACCCAGCAGTGTGTGGCTGGCCTGCACGGTTCGGATCCCTGGACTGAACGGCAACCGTCGGGATCACCACGGCATTCTGGACGAGGAACTGCATGTCCTGAGGCTTTCCCGCGACGATGCGGACGCGATCCTTTTCAGTTACCCTGGCCATCCCGTGATCGTGGCGGAACGCGACCATCTGGCGGTATCCGGCGATTTTCCCGGCGAGGCGGTCACCAGGATCGAACGGCAGTACGACTTCGCGATGTATCTGGCGGGCGCGCTGGGCGGGGTGGATGTCAGGTTCCCGCCCAAACCGGTCACGGTCGAGGAGAACCTCGAGTTGATGGCCGGGCCGATCGCGAACTCGGCGCTGACGCTGGCCCGTTCGACCTCGACGGACAATGCCGTCGACTCGTCCATGCCGATTCTTTCCAGGGCCATGGTCGAATTGCGTTTTGAAAGACCGGATTCCTGCTGGTCGTACGACGACGATCACCGCCGCATGGACTGGTTCCTGAACCGCATCGCCACCCGTTTGATCAAACCTGTGCCGCGCGTGGCCCGGGTCGAGGGCATCCGTATCGGCCCGATGGCTATCATCGGCATACCGGCCGACATCGGCATCGGTCTTTCCATGCAGATCAAGCAGGCTGGAAAGGAACGTGGCCTTGCGCGGGTCGTGACCATGTCCCAGACCGGCGGCTGCATCGGATATGTACACATGCCCCAGGATTACGCTGTTACCCCGGCCGACGAAGGCGACGCAATCACGATGGGCCGGTACGAAAACGCAATGAATTTCTTCGGTCACGACACCGGGACAAAGGTTCTTGATGCGGCGGTCACGGTGCTGGACCGTCTGGTCGGCGGCAGATGAACGAAGTGGACAAGGCGGCCGCGCGCGTGATCTCGGCGATGAACGATCTGCTGGATCGGGTCGCCACCGCGCAGGGATACCTGGATCTGGACCCGGCCATCATGGACGGTGTCACGGTTCCGGTCGGCAACGGCCTTGCCGGTGCCGCCGCGGGCAGGGCCGCGACATCCGCGCTTGCCGCGAGGGTGTGTCAGGTCATCCACGACGCCGCGTCATCGGTCGATGTCTGGCGTGCCGACGGCGTTTACTGCCTTCAGTGTTCCAGTCCAGACTGCGTGCACGCCAGACCCGCTTCCGCGGTCGATGTCTTCGAGGGCTATCAGGCCACCGGTAAGCCTTCCTGGGGCGATTTCACCAATTTCTGCATAAATCGTGGCGTCGAGGGCTTCGAGACCTTGTTCGTGCCGCGTCCCGGTGTCGTCGCCGTGTCCCTGGGCGCCCGGGAACTGACCGGAGAACTGCTGGAAACGTTTCATGATTCCGGATACATGGCGGTGGGTGCGGTTCTGGCCGGTCTGATCCCCGTCGACTTTGAGCCGGCCAGGGTCGGCCAGGCCACGTTCGCGTTGTCGCTGGTCGCGGTGGCACGCGTCCAGGGCGGTTCGCTGTCGATTCGTCTTTGTCAGGTCGGTATCGACCGCAACGAACTGGATCATGCGGCCGGAATCCAGGGTCATCGCGGGCCGGCCGAGCGTATGCGTCGCTTGCTTGCCGCTGCGCGTGGCCGTCTTGATGCGGTAGCGCTGGCGGTCAAACACGATGCGGAAGCACGCGAATCCGTTGACACGGCCGCCATGATCAAGCGCCTTGACGGCGTGGTCGCGCCGGTAATGAACCGGCTCAGGTCCGACCTGGTGGCCGTTTTTTCAGGTGTCGAGGATCGCACCCGCCACGGCGAGCACCGTTCGCGTTCGGGCGAGCGACCGACATCGGCAGCGTTTGCCGACGCTGCCTCCGCGACCGACGAGCGTCTGTACTTCGACATCGCCGAAAAGACCGTGGTGGTCGCCGGCCCACGCGGCCGCTGCCACGTTTTCACGCGTGATGCCCGTCACATCACATCGCTGACCCTCGATCCCGGCGAACTGGACCAGCGCCTCTCCCGTAAACGCTGGCGTCCTCTTGAACCCTCGTCCATCGCCTTTTTCCGCCAATCCATCTCCCGCCGCCGCGTTTCTCCTGGCGGGGACTGAGCAGCAGGTGGACACGATGTTGAGACCCTTTCGTCACGAATTTGTAGGCGACTGCACCGAGGAGAGCGAAACGACAGGGACCACGGCTACTGAAGCGGTGGCAGCGGTCGTGGCGGCGGGAACGGCAGAGACGGCAGGGGTGGCGGGGCCGGTGGTGTTGACAATCAGAACGACGTCGTCGTGTTCGAGGGTTTCACGGTCCAGCAAGGCTGCGGCCAAAGCGTCCAGGTGTGCACGGTGCTCCTTAAGCAGATTCGTGGCGCGGTGGTAGTTGTTGAGCACGGTCTTTCGAATCTCGGAGTCGATTTCGTCCGCGGTCGTCGGGGAGCATCCGGCGGCGTCCAGCAGATCTTGGTAGCGGGACATGGCCCCACCCACGCGGAACGACAGCGGCCCGAGCCTTTCGCTCATGCCCCATTCGCAGACCATCCTGCGGGCCACCTCGGTCGCCAGTTCCAGGTCCTGCCCGGCCCCGGACGACTGCTGCTCCAGAACCAGTTCTTCGGCCACCCGGCCCGCCAGCGCCACGGCTATCGCGTCGTTGGCCGCTGCCTTGGTCATGTGGTGGCAGTCCTCGTCCGGAATCTGCAGGGTAACGCCCAGCGCTTGGCCGCGTGGGATGATCGACACCTTGTCGACCGGGTCCGCCGAAGGCAGGAGGTGCGCGGCCAGTGCATGTCCGGCCTCGTGGTATGCAGCTATGCGCCGTTCCTTCTCGCCCAGAACCAGCGAACGGCGCTCGAGTCCCATCGCAATCTTGTCACGCGCCGCCCGTAGATGCTCCGCCTTCACCACCGGGCTGGCCGCCACAGCTGCCATAAGGGCCGCCTCGTTGATCAGATTCTCCAGGTCGGCACCGGACCACCCCGGCACCACCCGCGTCAACGCCGCCAGGTCCACATCCTCTGCCAATGGCACGTTCCGCCGTCTGGCATGATGTTCCAGAATTTCCTGCCGACCCTTCGAATCCGGTCGCGGCACCACGATGTGGCGGTCGAATCGACCGGGACGGAGCAGCGCCTTGTCAAGGATGTCCGGACGGTTCGTCGCCGCGATCAGGATGATGCCCTGATTCGGTTCGAATCCATCCATTTCGACCAGCAACTGGTTCAACGTCTGCTCGCGCTCCTCATGGACGAAAGCCCCGTCCGCGGTGCTTCTGTGGCGCCCGACCGCGTCGAGTTCGTCGATGAACACGATCGAAGGCGTCTTCTGCTTCGCCAGTTCGAACAGGCGCCGCACCCGGGAGGCGCCGACGCCGACGTACATCTCGACAAAGTCGGAAGCCGAAATCGCGTGGAACTGGGCATTGGCTTCGCCGGCGATCGCCCGGGCCAGCAGCGTTTTTCCGGTGCCTGGCGGGCCCATAATCAGGATGCCCTTGGGAATTCGGCCGCCCAGGCGTGTGAACTGCTCGGGAGCACGAAGAAAGTCCACGATGATGGCGACCTCACGTTTCACCTCGTCGATTCCCCGCACATCGTCCAGGGTCACGCCAGGCGATGCATCCTTATCGCCGCGACTGCTGGTTTGCGTGTGGCAATCCAGGTGTCCGAACTGCCGTTCCTGTTGTTCCAGCGCCTTGATGCTGCATTCCAGCAGCTGGCGGTTGAGTTCAGTGAGCTCACGCGTCAGGGCCAGGTTTTCGCGCTGAATCTCGCTGTTCTCGCGATTGATGGAATAAGTGTCGAGAGCGGAGCGGATGCTGAGCGACAGACTCGTTATGCTATCCACGTCCGTGGCGCCGAAATACTTCGGTGGCAGGGTGGCTACATCGGCCCAGTACGTCTGGGGATCTCCCGTATACGCAAGTGCCTTCAGGAATTCCTGTATGTCGTCACTGTCCAGTCGATTGTCTTTGTGAAGCCACTTGTAGATTCGTGCGGCACGCCGGTGGCGGTTGGTATCTGAGGCGAGGCGTGCTTGCTGCCGGGTTGGGCAGAAGTGGCTGAAGATCACAGTGGCGAACGCGTTCGCCGTCATGGAACTGAGTCCCTGGTGCCGCGCGGCATCAGTCAGCGCCGCCCACACCTCAAGGGCAGCATCCTGGATTTCGGCATGTCCGGCAGAGAGTGTGAATCGGTACTGCAGGAAATCGAACGTCGCGTTACCGACGATCCTGGCCGTCTCGGGGTCGAGCCGTTCGTAAAGCGTCGCAAGCGAGTCACGGTCATGCAACTGA
>JAGOFO010000193.1 GCA_017997155.1 Myxococcota bacterium | reverse complement strand
CCTATCTGCCGGCCCTGAATCTGATGATGCCTGTTTCAAGCAGAAGGTAGATGACGCGATTGACCACCGACGCCCAGTCGCCGCTCTGAGGCAGGCCGTCCTGGATCGCGCGTATCGAATCACGGCTGCCGATCAGGTTCACGACTCGCATTTCGCGCGGGATCAGCTTCAGGTCGTCTATGGAAACCCGCGACTCGCTGCCGAACAGGAATCGATGCTGAGAGTGCTCGGACATCCACGCGTTGACGATATCGACAGGGATCCGCGTGCGCACGCCCTGCGAAATCATCGACATCGGCTCAAGATCCTGCTGGACCACACCGGCCGGAATTCTGACGTCATCGAAGAAACCGCACCAACCGTCGTCCCAGTCGAACACCTGAAGAAATCTTTCCTTGAACTGATCGTTCAGCAGAAGCGCCATCTGATGCGCGGGAACCGCGCCGTGCGCGACCAGTGTGTCGCCCAGGCGTCCCCCGGATGCCCCGAGTCCACTGACAGCCTCGGCCAGTTTGTTTCGGCCGACCACGTCGCGATTGACCAGGAACTCCCCGAAGAGCTCGGTTTTCAAGTTCGAGAAGATCACCCTGGGGCGACCCTCAACAAAGAATATCTCTTTCTGATTTAATCCCTTGCGGAACACCAGCAGTCCCGTGAGGGTCTGTTTCACGCAGATCCGGGTGAACATGCGGACCAGAAAACGGCGTTCGATCGCGCCCTCGAACAGCAGGCGGGAGCGGTCCAGCGACGGTCGTATCTCACTGAGATAGTTCTGAACCATCGAAAGGTCGCCGAGCCTTGACCAGTCACCGTCATCAACCGAAACCAGTTCATCCTCGGTAACGGCGCGGCTCTTCAGCAAACCCATCAGATTGTCGAACGATACAGGCCCGAAGACCTTGCCAGACGAATCCTTGATCCGGAAAGACGACACCTCGGGTTTCAGTCTGGTGTTCCGGGTGGACTCACCGACCGTCTCGGAGGGACGTTCGTCAAGCGGCAAATCACGAACCGCGCAGCTTTCCTCGATGGCCGCGTCGATCTCGGGTTCCGATGATTCCCTGTCCACCGCGTTGTCGGCAACCGGAGTAGTCGCGCGCGCGGCCGATTTTTCAGCCTCGAACGGTGCCGGGGCCGATGACTCATCCGATTCATCATCGTGTTCCGAGTTCGGTTCATCGAAATCACGCACCGCATCCACGCCCGTTCTGGGGCCGACACCGGTGGTGTCATCGATGGACAGTGGCAGCAGTTCACGTTCGACCTTTTCGGAGAACAGATCCTTCATCATGGCGGCCAGATCGTTCTGGCTGGTCCGCATCCGGTGCGAGAACTGATAATCCTGGATTCCTTCCAAGAATTCATTCGCGCTCGTGTAACGGTCGTCGGGATTCTTCGCCAGAGCCTTCCGGATGATATCGGCCACGCCCGGGTCTATTTCGGGATGCCTGGACAGACGCTTCTCGACATCGGCATCGCGGATGTTGATCAAGGTCTGCAGATCTGTCTTGCCCAGAAACATTCTCTTCAGTGTCAACAGCTCGAACAGAATGATTCCCAGCGAGAAAATGTCGGATCTGTGGTCAACGTCCCGTCCCAGCACCGTCTCGGGGGACATGTAGCCCAGCTTTCCCTTCAGAACGCCGTTCTGCGTCGTCTCGCCCTTGGACGTCGTCGCCTTGGCCACTCCAAAATCGGTTACCTTCACTTCGCCATCGAACGAAAGCAGAATGTTCGACGGGGAAACGTCCCGGTGGATTACCTTCAGGTCCTTTCCGTAAGCATCACGCGCGTTGTACGCGTACCACAGAGCCTTGCAGACCTCGCCGACCACGAAAAGCGCTACCGACACCGGCACGCTGCCGCCTATCTTGTTGGCGCGGGCCATCAACGCCTGCAAATCCACTCCGTTGACCAGCTCCATCGCCAGGAAGTACTGGCCATCGACCTGGTCGAACTCATAGATCGAAACTATGTTGGCGTGCTGCAAAGGCGCGGTGATCAGCGCCTCATCCTTGAACATCTTGACGAATGCCGGATCATGCGAGTAACGCAGCAGGATTCGTTTGACGACCAGAACCTTCTGGAAGTCGCCGGCTCCGCGCGCCACGGCCTTGAAGATCTCGGCCATGCCACCCATACCGATCTTTTCGAGCAGAGTGTATTTCCCGAACTGGCGTGGACGCATCCTGCCCGACGAGGTCTTTTCCGAACCGGAGCTGAGGTCTTCCTGATCCACGGACAAAACCCCTTGAATCAGCCTAACGAGGCTGCGAATTCCCGATACTCAACGAATCTATCACCGTCAGCGCCGCCCGGCATTTTTCCTTGTCATCATGCCCGGCATATTTGGCGTACTGGCGTGATTCAACGCACTCGGCGGACGTCCCGCCGTGAGAAAGGCACGTCATGTCGGCCAATTTTTCGCAGGGCTGGGCACAACCACCGATCACGCCAGCAAAAAGGCAGGCCGCTGGAAGCAGGAACCTGTTCATATCCCCCCGGAGCAAAACCGACTGGCCGAAGCCGCTTGGAACCAGAGCGTCCCCTAACGGACGCCACCGAGGTTGATATTGATACCGCCGGTCCCACCCGCGCTGCCACTGTCCCCACCGGAAGTGACGCCCCAGTAGGTCAGACCGCCAACCGCGCCGATACCGACGATCAGCGCCGTCCAGAACCACCACTTGTCGACAACCGAGGTCTTCTTCTTTTCAGCCTGGTCCTTGAACAGCGGGCTGTTCGGGTCAATCAGCAGTTCCTCGCCGTCACCGGTCATCGCGAAATCTTCCTCGGCGACCACCTTCTCGACCTTCACCATGTCAGGTTCAAGAGGTCCGAGCGCGAGCGTCGTCGCAGGCATGGTACCCATGGCACGTCCGAAAACGCCCTCGACCTCGGCCATCACGTCCGCATCCTTGGGAATGGTGTAACTGACGGTCTGAACTTTTCCGCCGCCCACGTACACGCCCTTGAGCGCGAAGCTGTCACCGGCGTCACCGAACCCAAGCGCGAGCAGGTCCGTCGCGCCGATCTGATTCGCGTACGCGCCGGCCTTTGGTCCTGCATTGCCGCCCGCGACCACATTACCCAGCTCAGCCGCCGCCGCCACGATATCGCCGGACTTCGGCAGTTCGACCATCTCGCCCATCGCGAACTCGCCCGGTCCGCCGGTGATCTCGACAAGCTGGGCCAACGGTTCATACCCGTCGGCCACGAAAGTGACGATGTGCTCGCCGACCTTCAAATCCGGAACAGCCAGCGGCGAGAACCCGCGGAAAACGAAGTCCACATAAACCTCGGCGCCTTCGGGAATGCTCTCGACCTCGACCGTGCCGGTCGGTGAATCCATGACCTCGCGCTGCGCCGACAGGAAGAAGTTCTCGATCTCTCGGGAATATGAGTACTCGGACTTACCCTGGTCTGGATACGCGAAAAGCGAAATCTTTATGGCCCGCTTTGCCTGAAGGGGCTTGGAAGCAGCAACGAATCCCACACCGAGGCCCTTGTATATGTGGGCGACCAGCGCGCGATCCGCGAATCCCATGAACGGTCCCGCGGCAGCCTCGGCGGCCGAGAATTCAACGAACGACTCGGCTATCTTGTTTTCCTTCAGAAGCGCACGGCCCTTGTTCACATGCTGCCAGGCCTTGTCGATCGCTGCCTGTGCCTGAGGAGTGATCGCGAGCGCGCGGGAGAATCCCTGCGGGGCAAGCCTGTCGGCGCCGCCACGAAGAACGACGTAGGCAGCCTTGGCGAGGCCGGCGTCGGAGGCCTTCAACGGATATACCTTGACGGCGAGGCGGCGTTTCGCACTTTCCTGTGCCCTGGCGGACGAAACCAGCAGACCGCCGGCGACCCCGACCTGAAGGTTCAGGAAGGCTACCATTACCAGTCCGGCGATCACGCGAACGCGCGCGCCTGAACCGGTTATCACGGAGAGCCTGAAACCACGGTTGCGCTGATTAAGCCTCATTCTTCGCCTCCGTTGCACGCCGCGCCTCTCCAGAGAATGGAGGGTGTGTAGATCTCGGTCATGCCCGGTCCGTCCACGCCAAGAGTGTCGGCCGAGATCATGCCGCCCACCAGGAATAGCGTGTCGTCAGGCAACTGCACCACGGCCATGCCGGCCCTGGACAGGAACTGTTCACTGGAAGCCGGCACCTGACTGAACGACGATGTCGCCACGTCGAACACGCAGGTCGACACATCGGAGATGCCGGAGTTATTGCCGAAACCACCGAACATCACCACGGACGACTTGTCAAACGAGGAGGCCACGCCGTTGAGGAACCTGCCGGCGCAATCGCCGGTCACCGGAGAGACCGCGATACCGTCTTC
>JAGOFO010000192.1 GCA_017997155.1 Myxococcota bacterium | reverse complement strand
TTGGGAAATTCTGATGACCAGAACCCTGCCGTTGATCCTGATGCTGCTCTCTTCGCCATTGATTGCCTGTTCCAGTTCGGGCGACGAGGCCGCGGTTCGTGACTTGTTCAAGCGTTTTCAGGACGGTCTGAAAAACGGGGATGGTGACGCGCTCTGGGGTGTCACCGATGACGCGACCAAGAAATATTTCAATGAGTTCGCGTCATCCATCAGGGCTACCTGCGGGCTTGTCAGGGGCAGTTATCCCGCTGACGACAGGGTGACGACGCTCAATGCGATCGGCTGCAATCTTGAAGCATCGGCCAGAGAAGGGCGCAGCCTGTTTGCCTACATGCTCGACCCCAGGAAGCTGGGCCTACCAGAGAACCACGACTCGACCGTCATCGCCAAGGCTTTGATTGATGGTGACACTGCAACGGTCGTGACCAGGTCCGACGAGGTGGTGCTGTTCACCAGAAATTCCGACGGCACATGGGGGACCAGGATGTTCCTGTCGGCATTCAAGGATCTTCCCGCTGTCATGACCCTCAGGGACAACATCCGGATCGCTCAGGAAAACTGTCGACTGCTTGGTGTCGATGTCGAGGCCGCACTCGAAAAGAAGTGACCGGGCGGCCGCTCGTCCGCCGGCCTCGATGATCAGTTTGTATGCGAGGATTATATGCGCGTTCCCAGACCGTTGAAGCAAGGTGACCTGGTGCGTGTCATCGCTCCCGCGTCACCGTTCAGGACAGAGAAGCTGGCCGCGGGCATCAGTATCCTGGAGGCGTTCGGACTGCGAACCGTGCACGGCCCGGATCTCGACGCTCGCCAGGGGTATCTGGCGGGCGACGACAACCGTCGGGCCGCGGAACTGCTGGCTGCCTTCAGGGATCCCGAAGCGGCAGCGGTTTTTCCGGCAAGGGGAGGCTACGGTTGCGCGCGTACCTGCCTGGCGGCAGGCCCGGCCGCGGACTTTCTTCCCTCCATGCTGGTGGGATTTTCGGATATCACGGTCCTGCATGTATGGTTGGGCGCGGCTGCCGGCCTGGTGACATTCCACGGGCCGAACATCACGACCCTGTCGTCTCTCGAGCCCGCCACCCTGGAAAGATACCGCCGCACACTCTTCGGGATCGATCCGGCCCGTAACTTCACCTGGGACGGACTTGCGACCGTGCTGGGAGGCACTGCGTCCGGGCCTGTACTGGCCGCAAATCTGACTGTCCTGGTGTCTCTGGCCGGAACTCCGTTCGAACCAGACCTGACCGGCAGGATTCTGATCATCGAAGACCTGAACGAAAAACCTTACCGACTTGACAGGATGTTGCTCCAGTTGTCCTTCATGAGGGGGTTCGAAAAGGCTGCGGCGATCGTCTTTGGTGATTTTTGTCTGGAGGGTGACGATGTCGAGGCCTTCGCAAAGGTAGTTTCGTGGTATTCGGCTCGCTGGGATCTGCCGGTGGTCAGCCGCTTCCCATGCGGACATGGAGCCTTCAACGATTGCGTGCCGCAGCACGTTCGGGCGATGATCGACGCTGATCGTGGACGTCTGGTAGTGGACAATCCATGGGCATGACAGTCGATCTTTGCGAACGGACTGGTGACGGATGGATTTCACGCAGGTAGCCGAGGTTTTCGATTCGTTTGTCGGGGTGGCGAGTCCCGGGGCCGCTATCGAGATACGAACGCATGGAAAAGTACTGTTCAGGCGAGCGGGCGGCCTGACCGGCATCGCCGAGGCGGGAAGAAACCAGTTCGGCGAGCCGGTCTTCGATGGATCGGACGTGGACCGTGGCACCCTCGTTGGTGAACACACATCGTTCGACCTGGCCTCGCTGACCAAACCATTGTCAACGGCACTGCTTGTGGCACTGGCTTGCGACGATGGCGATCTTTCCCTGGACGAAACACTTGGATCCTTCGATTTCCTCGGGGTTCCCCCTGCAAGGGCGGGGGTATCCATCCGGGACCTGCTGCTTCATCGGTCCGGTCTGGTCGCCTGGCTCCCCTTCGCGCAGAAACTGGTTCCTTCCCACGGCGTCGAAGTGTGTGGCAGCGAGACCGCTCGCGCCGAATGCGTGCTCATGGCGATGAACTCCGCGCCGGGCAGCAGGGCCGGGCGTGACGTGGTTTACAGCGATGTTGGTTATGTTCTGCTCGGCATCATTCTTGAGCAGTTGTTCGGTTGCACCCTGCCGGAACTCTTCGATGAACGTGTCGCCGGTCCCCTTGGCCTGTCGGGGACGCGTTTCATGCCAGCGGTGCCTGTTCGGGGCAGCGTGGATCAGGGTTGCCGTGATATCGCCGCCACCGCCTACTGTCCGCTGCGGGATCGAGTGATGTGTGGCGAGGTTCACGACGACAACGCGTGGCTTCTCGGCGGGGCCGCCGGGCACGCCGGGCTGTTCTCGAACGTGGTCGAGACCGCGACGATGGTTGACCTGTGGATTGAGGCGATCGAGGGGCGTTCCGAACTGCTCTCCAGCAAGACGGCCAGGGTGTTCGCCCTCGAAGACTTTGGAGAGCCAGGCGTGCGCAGGACTCCTGCGTTCGACCGGCCCGCGCCGTCCGGATCGAACGCCGGTGATCTATGTCCGGCAGGCACTGTTGGTCATCTTGGATTCACGGGCACGTCCTTCTGGTTCGATCGTGATTCCGGGGTTTCGATAGTTCTTCTGACCAATCGCACCAACCCGTTTGTGAATGGAAGGCAGGCCGAGATCAAGATGATGCGGCGAGCCGTCTATGACGCCTCCTGGAAGGCGTTGTCGTGAATGACTCTGCGTCGGACGTTTACCGGTGCGCCCGCGCCGGCGAAGATGTCTGCAGGCAGGCCTCGAGCCACACCCGAGAGTGTACGGTACACGATATTCGGCGCCAGAACCGAGCTGAAACGCGTTGCTGCGCCGAAAGAGGGCATTCCATTGATGGTCGGGCGAAAGGCGTAGGTGGTGGCGCGCGCGATCATGTTCTTTACCGAGTAGACCCTGCTCAGCAGCAACGCGTAGTTGTCCTCAAGCTCGGCGGGCGTCAGCCGATCCGGCTGAATCACCACGTGAGAGATGTCGTACAGTGACCAGTCCCTGCTGAGGATTCTTCGCTCCGACTCGAGCTTTGAGTAGAGCGCTGTTCCTGGAAACGGCGTCAGTACGCTGATCTGCGGCACGTCAACATGGCGGTTGATGAAGTCCTCGGTAGGTTTGAATGCTTCGATGCCCTGACCATCCAGTCCCATGATGAAGCAACCGATGTTGGCGATCCCGTGGTCGTGCAGCGTTGCCAGACACGATGCGTAACGATCGGGTGTCGTGACCTGTTTGCCAGCGCCGCGGAGCGCTTCCGGCGATATTGCCTCCATGCCGATCAGCAGCATGTGACAACCCGATCTGGCCATCAGGTCAACCAGTTCAGGGTCTTCCCCCACAGTGATCTCGCCCTGGCCGACCCATGTGATTCCGAGTCCCATTAGTCCCTGGAACAGGCTCTTCGCGTAGTTCGTGTCACGGATGCCCTTTCGGTGATCGCTGTCGGAGACGATGTTGTTGTCGGTGAAGAACACCGTGTGCGCCCCGGTCAATATCCCGGAGGCCTGTAACGTCTTAATTTCGTTTACGATATCGGCGACAGGCCGGTGGCGTCGCTGCGCACCCTGATACATGGTCGTCGAGCAGAATCTGCATGCATTCCGGCAACCGCGACTGGTCTGAACGGGGATAACCCATGGCGCGTAGTCGACGGCGTTACGTCCATCGCGGCCCGGTTTACGCCCAATCGGGGTAACACCCAGATCCCACGCTGGAACGGGAAGCCCCGCAAGGGAGGCCGTACGGCCGCCTTCGTATGCGGTGGCTGTGTTTCCAGCGTCCAGGTCGTCAAGCAGTCTGCCGATAACACCTTCCGCCTCGCCAATGACGATGGCGTCGGCGTGCGCCGCTGCCTCCTGCGGAACCATCGAAACGTGGATTCCACCCATGACCACCTTGACTCCGCGGCTCCTGGCCTGGTCCGCCACTTCGTAAGTCGCGATACAGTTGGTGGTCGAGACCGTGAACATCGCTACATCGATGTCCCAGTCCCACCCGATCAGGTTACTTCCTGGTTCATCGATCAGCATGTAGTCCCGTTTTATTCCGCGACTGTCGTCGTGACGCTGGCACAGTGCGGCCAGGTAAGGCAGAACCATGTTTGGCAGAAAGACCTGTCCTCGGTTGGCCTCGATCCTGTCCCTCAGCCCGGTCGCCCCGATTAGCGGCAGCGCCGCGCGAATCGGCGCCGGAACCGAAAATTCCACGTCCTGGGATCCTCTGACCTTGATTATCGCTATCCTCGACATCTCCATGATTTCACCTCGTCCGACATTCCGGCCCGTCTTC
>JAGOFO010000191.1 GCA_017997155.1 Myxococcota bacterium | reverse complement strand
GTTGACTACCAGGGCGGGCGCTCGCTGATGCGACGTTTCCCGCAAGCGGTCAGCATCTTCATCCTGCCGCCTTCGATGGCCGAGGTCAGGCGCCGCCTGGTGGAACGCGGAACGGACGATCAAGCGACGATTCAGATGCGCATGCACAACGCCCGCGTCGAGATCGCCACGGCCGGCGAGTACGGTTTCGCGGTCGTGAACGACGACCTGGATGACGCGATCTTGAAGGTCCGCGAGATCATCGGCGCCGCCAGGCAGCGTTCATACAGGTTTGCCGGGATGATCAGGGAACTCGTGGCCGAGAAGACGGACCAGGACTGAGACAAGGATTTTCAGGGCACGGGGCGATGCCGAACCGCTGCCCAACAGATACGGAGGCACAATGTCGGACAGACCAGTCAGAGTCAGGATAGCACCCAGCCCGACCGGCGATCCCCATGTCGGGACCGCTTACGTCGGTTTGATCAACTACGCGTTCGCCAGACAGAACGGCGGGCAGTTCATCCTGAGGATCGAGGACACGGATCAGGAAAGATCGACCAGAGCCAGCGAACAGGCCATCTTCGACGCGCTGCGCTGGGTCGGTCTCAGTTGGGACGAAGGTCCGGACGTGGGCGGCCCGCACGGCCCATATCGTCAGTCCGAGCGCACCGAAATCTACCAGAAGTATGTGGCCGAACTGATCGAGAAGGGCGCGGCGTACCCGTGTTTCTGCACCACCGAGAAATTGAACGAGATCCGCGCCCGTCAGCGCGAGAAGAAGTTGAACACCGGTTACGACGGCACTTGCCGGGCCATCCCGAAGGATGAGGCGAAGGCCAGAATGGCCGCCGGCGAGCCGCATGTGATCAGGCTGAAGGTGCCGGAAGGAATGACGGTCGTGCACGACAGGCTGCGCGGCGATGTCGAGATCGACAACGGTCAGATCGATGACCAGATTCTTTTGAAGTCAGACGGCTTCCCGACGTATCACCTGGCGAACGTGGTCGACGACCACCTGATGCAGATCTCGCACGTCATTCGCGCCGAGGAGTGGATCAACTCGACGCCCAAGCATCTGATGCTCTACGAAGCGTTCGGATGGGAACCGCCGCAGTTTGTGCACCTGCCTCTGCTGCGAAACGCTGATCGCTCCAAGATATCGAAGCGCAAGAACCCGGTTTCATTGCTATATTTCAAGCAGATCGGAATTCTGCCCGAAGCGATGCTGAACTTCCTGGCGATGCTGGGACACTCGATGCAGGACGAACGCGAAGTCTTCACGCTCGAGGAGTTCGTGAGCGAGTTCTCCTTCGATCGCATCAGCCTGGGCGGGCCCGTGTTCGACCTGGAGAAGCTGATGTGGCTGAACGGCGTTCACATCCGGAACATGGATGACGACTGTCTTGCTGAAAGGATCAGGGATCTGCTGTTCACGCCCCAGGCGATGAAGCCCCTGATGCCGCTGATAAAGGAACGAATCCGGACACTTGGCGAGTATCCCGAGGCAACGTCCTACTTCACGCTGCCCGAGGTCGAAGTGCCACTGCTCGACGTGTACAAGGCAGGGAAGGGCATGACGACCGCGCAGATCGCCAAACTGCTGCGCGAGACGGTCGAGTTCCTCGACGGCATGCGCGAGTTCCAGTCGAACTGGCTTGAAGAGGGGCTGCGTTCTTTCTGCGAACAGAAGGAAGTGCCCGTAAAGATTCTGTTCATGATGCTTCGCCTGTGTGTGACCGGCCGCAAGGCGACGCCTCCGCTTTTCGATACGTTTGTGGTGATTGGAAAGGCCGCGGTGGGACAGCGCCTTCGCGCGGCAGCGGACACAATCGCCGCCTGGAAGCCTCCCGCCCTCTGAAACACCAGCCACACAGCGTGATTCAAGACAAATACGGAACGATCTGGTTCCCGATCAGGGATGTCTTGGTTCCTTGCTGAAGAAGAATTCGATCTCATACCGGGCGGTGGAAGGCGCGTCGGAACCGTGGACCGCGTTGATGGCCAGCGACTCGCCGAAGTCCCCCCGTATGGTGCCAGGTGGCGCCACGGCGGCGTCGGTCGGGCCGATCATCTCGCGCCAGCGCTGTATCGCGTTGTCCCCCTCGAGCATCATCGCGACGATCGGACCAGAGGTCATATATGCGCAAAGCTCGTCGTAGAAAGGCCTGGATTCGTGCACATGGTAAAAGCCGCGCGCTTGTTCAGGGGTCAGGCGCATCATCCTCATGATGACGATCCGCATGTCCGAGGCCTCGACGCGGGACACGATGTGACCGATGTGCCTTTTGGCGACGGCGTCGGGTTTTATGATGGCGAGCGTACGCTGGATGGCCATGATTTGCGCCTCCTGTCGAGGAAAAATGCAGCCTCTTTTCCGTCAGAGCCCGAGCAACCAGTCGATATCATTCATCCTGACGACCGCGAGCACGTCGAGTAAATCGCCAGCTGCGTCAAGAATGGCGCGGTCCGAGCGAATCGAAAATGAATGATCCTGGAGGGACATGTCGCCTGGCGTGAGAAGCTGTGGCGGGATTCGGGGGTCGACGCGGGCGGCATCGAACGGAATTCCGACCAGGCGCTGCCACGCGACCTGCATGTCGGAATTCAGGCGCTGTGCGGCGTTAGTGGAAGATGCGATGGAAACAGCCAGGAATCGATCCTGACCACCGAAGATCGCGGTACCCAGGCAGGTCTCGGGCCGACACCAGCTTTTGTCCGACGGGGCAGGGAAGAAGAGGGCGGTCTGCTGCCATCGGTTGTCGGCTGAAAGCTCGCGGTAGATGCCCGTTTTGCGGGCAAGCAGCTTGTCCAGCGCGGGCTGCCGCGAGGCGTACAGGGACGCTGCCATGTAGACCGCGTTTTCGTCACCGGCGATAAAGCGGCCATCAATCACCCCGAGCGAGACCCGGGTGCCGCGTCTCATTACGCACGGACCGCTGAAGTCGTTGACGGACCAGATAGAGGCATCGACGGGTACCACGACCTTGTCGACGCCGGCGCAGGTCAGAAGCCGACCACCCGAGGACAGCTGCGCGAAGATGCAGGGGCCATTGAGCGAGCCGATGTTCACGCCGTAGATGTCCAGAATGCGCGCCTGGACCGCGGCAATATCGGCGCCCCGGGTCAGCTTGGGCGCCACACGCGCCACGCGATCAAGCGTCTTCATCAGCTGGGCCGGATCAAACGTCGCGAACCACACGACGGTCGAAGGCATCAGGGATGCCGGCGCGGCCATGAACGCAAGAGAATCGTCGACCGCCCCCGGAACGGTCGCTGAAGCCGGAGGTGTCGGAAGCGCTGTCTGAGCCGTTTCATCAACCGGTTTGTGTTTTCGTCCGCTGCACGAGCATCCGTCGCAACCTGGAAGCGCCAGCAGACCGACACAGAGGACCAGCAGAACCCCTGACAACGACTTCATTTTCATTGCACCACCTGTCTGGTCGAGCCTGTTTTGAAAGGAAAACGCTCGACCAGGAAACGGCCGAGGAAGAAGACGCCGACAGCTACGGCGGCCCCGGCAATCACATCAATTACGTAATGATACTGCAGATACAGGGTTGAGAATACGATTGCCGCGAAAAACGGGGACAGGGCCAGCGCCACACGTTTACGCCAGGAAAAAAGCGTAAGAAAGACCAGAACCGGGCCGGCGGTGTGTCCGCTGGGGAAACAGTCGAATCGGAAGTTCGATGCGTTGTGGATCGAGTCACGTATGGTCATGATAAAAGGATGACCGGAAACAGCCTGAGTAAGGTTGATAATCGATGAAAATTCGGGAAGTTGAGCAATAACGTAAGGAGATCTGGCAGGAACCAGGATGTAACCGGTAAACGAGGCCGCGAAAAGCAGCGCGACCGATGTCAGGAACGCGGCGAACCGCTGATGCTGGCGAAACGGCAGCATGACCAGGGCGAACATGAAAACCGTGTAGTAGACAGCGTAGCAAACCTGAAGGATGTCGACCGCCCACGGCGTCAACAGCGACTGAAGCGCCGCATTCGGATTATGTCCCATGAACATGAATCGGTCGATGGCCATCAGCGCGGTCTCGGCGCGGAACGGATTCAGGAACTCGACGACCATGTCGAAGTGCATGTAGACGAACGGAAACACGACGTAGAGTCCCGCGGACCGAATCAACAGCGAAACCGTCGGCCCGGGATTCAACCGGAAAAGCATGCGGACCATCGCGATGTAACCGACGAGCGCGGTGACAAAAGCCACCAGTGGCGTCCGTGGATCCGGAAGCCTGCCGGAGAAAGCTGCTACGACGGCGATCAGCGCCAGCAGAAATCCCAGGACCACGAAGTCCATCGGTTCGAAACCGCTCCCGGAACGGCTGTTTTGGAACGTCCGATAAGACATATTATGTCAACTCAACC
>JAGOFO010000190.1 GCA_017997155.1 Myxococcota bacterium | reverse complement strand
CGCAAAGCACGTTCCAGCGCTCTCCATCCGGCCACGCCAGAGCCGAATCGAACACGACCGCGGGAAAAGACGGTCGCCTTGTCGACACCTTTCTCATGAAATCACCATGCCCTCCGTCCGGACCTGAAGGACCGGGAGACACTCAACAACGCTGTTTTCGATGGATGACAAGCCCCAGGGCCGTGAATATCACGCCGGCAACCGCGAGGATCGCTCCCCACCAGTAGCCCGGCTGACCGATCTGCGCCGCGTGGGTGCCCTTGTCGAAGGCCTGGCCCACTATCACGAGCAGACCGTACACGAGCAGGATGACACCGACGAAAAACCATATCGGGAGGGGAAGGCGGCCTTCCCTGTCGTTGCAGCTACCGTTGGCTTCAGTACCCATTTCGCAAACCTCCGCTCTACCAGAACATGATGTTCAGGAATATCAGCACCGCCAGCGACACGACCGCCCAGAATCCGGGCCGGCCGTACCACGCCACCTTGACCGAGCCGTCGTCTTCGACGGTCAGTCCCTTCACCAGGCCGACAAGCTCGGAATCCGGTTTCGGCGTGGTGAACAGGCTGATGATCAGCGTGACGCCAAAGCAGACCACCCATCCCCAGACGGCCTGCCAGAGGTTGCGGGTCATCTCGCTGGGATTCTCGGCAAGCGTCAGGATGCTGGCGAGGGTGGGGTTCGCGATCGGCGAGCCATCCAGGAACACATACCTGGCGTCGACGTAGAAGAGCAGCCAGATGCCGAACGAGACCACCATGCCGCAGATGAGCCCCCAGAAGGCGCCCCTGCTGGTCGTCCGCTTCCAGAACATGCCCAGGAGCATGGTCGCGAAAAGGGGCGCGTTCACCCAGGAGAAGATGGCCTGGATGTAGTCCATGATCGTGTCGAACTGCTTGGCGACGTAGGCGGTCGCGACCGAAAGCAGAATGCCGATGATGGTAGTCACCCGACCGACCCAGACGAGGTGGGCGTCCGAGGCCTTTTTATTGATGACCGCCTTGTAGATGTCGTACGTCCAGACCGTGTTGAACGCGCTGACGTTTCCCGCCTGTCCGGCCATGAAGCCAGCCAGAAGCGCCGTGATGCCCAGTCCGACCAGACCGACCGGGTAGTACCTGGCAATCAGCATCGGCAGGGCCGAGTCGTACCAGGGCTTGCCGGTAGTCGGGTGAGGCAGGATCTCAAAGCCGGACGCGTTCTTCGTGAGCTGCAGCGCCACGAGACCGGCGCCGACCACGATGAACGGCAGGGCCATCTTGAAAAACGAGGCCGTGATCGGGGTAAGCCGCGCCGAGCGAAGATCCTTGGATGAGAAGGCTCGCTGGACGACCAGGAAGTCGGTGGTCCAGTAGCCGAACGAGAGAACGAAACCGAGGCCCATGATCAGACCCATCCAGGTCACGCCCATCCCGTTGTTCGCCGCGCTCGCCGTCGTACGCCACAACGTCGTCATGTTGGCGTCCAGGTTGGCGAAGACCTGCGCGGGACCGCCAAGATCGGCCACTCCCAGAATGGTGACCAGGAACAGTCCAGCCCAAATCAGGAAGAACTGAACGATCTCGGTGAAGATGGCGCTCATCAGTCCGCCAAGCGTGATGTAGCACCCGATGGCGGCGGCAGAGACCCACATCGAAACGTGCCAGTCCCATCCCAGAAGAACGTTGAAGACCAGCGCCATCAAATACAGATTGATGCCCGACATCAGGAGCGTCATGACGGCGAAGGAAAATGCGTTGAGCAGCCTGGTCCGCTCGTCGAAGCGCAACTTCAGGTATCCCGGCACCGAATGGATCTTGGAGCTGTAATAAAAGGGCATCATGTAGAGCCCGAGGAACAACATCGCGGGGATGGCGCCAAGCCAGTACCAGTGCGACACGAACATGCCGTACTTCATGGTGCCGCCGGTCCAGCCGAGGATCTCGAGCGCCCCGAGGTTCGCCGAAAGGAACGCAAGGCCTGCAACCCAGGACGAGTTCTTGCGCCCGCCCATGAAGAAGTCCTCGCCGGTCTTGGTGAACTTGCGCAGATAAAGCCCGATCCCCACGATCGCGACGAAGTAAAGGCCGACGATGATCCAGTCGATCGGGGCGAGGCTGATCACGCCGGTGCCAGCCGATTCGCCGGCCACGGCCGACGTGGCCACCATGGCGGTCGCAAAGGCCGTCAGGCAGGCCGCGCCCCTGACGCCGCCCATCCGAAGTTCTTTAAGTTTGTTCCCCATGTTTCACCCCGGAATAATCCCTTTCAAACGCCAAGAAAAGACCGTAAGGACACAACCGGCCTAACATAACATGTTGTCGTCACTTCGAGATACACGGAAATTCGGCGGCATGGTCGTCCCTCCAGACCACTTTTCAACGTCATGTGCCATACCCCGCCCGGCTGGTTTGAATCGATCCCTCGAGCGTGTTCAAGATTGAAATATATCCTTGTATTACTGTACCATACTTTGGATTTTTGCCCTGACCGGCGCGACGGTTGCAGCCGGATCCGGAATTATGGAGGCGTCCGATGAATTGCCGATTCTCCCTTTCTGTGTGTGCCTTTGCGACAGCCGTGGCTCTCGCTGCGATTTCATGCGGCGATCCAAAGCCCGGTGAGGACACGCAAACGGGCAGAGACATTGTCGAAACGGCTGAAAACGACACTGTCACGAACGACGTGGCCGGACAGGATGCCTTTGATGTCGCGGAACGCGACGCCGACACGCTCGATCCCGATGACACCATCGAACGGGATGCCGAGGATGCGGGCGAGGATATCCAGATTAACTGTCCAGGCGGTGCATGGTGCGCCTGCGAAGGGCCTGCCGACTGCGACTCCAACCTCTGCGTGCAGACTCTTGACGGTTCGGTCTGCTCGACCTACTGCGACCTTATCGGCGACTCCTGTCCTCAGGGCTGGTCCTGCGAAAACATCACCACCGGTTCGGAACCGATCTACGGGTGCGTCTACCCGTTCCCGAACCTCTGCAAGCCCTGCATGGACGCCAGCGAGGACTGCGCCCCGGCCATGGCCGGCGATAAGCTCTACCTCTGCGTCGAGTTCGGTCCCGAAGGCAGTTTCTGCAGCGCCGAGTGCGTGCGCGACACCGACTGTCCGTCAGGCTTCTCCTGTGAGGACATTCCGTTCAACGGCGACTTCGTCAAACAGTGCATGCCTATCGACAACGTGTGCCCCTGCTCGGACCAGTTCGTCGGCGAACTGACCGAGTGCTACGACGAGAACGAATTCGGACGATGCTACGGCACCAGGACCTGCGCAACCCAGTGCACCCCGGCAGCGGGCAAGGCAATGCCGGCCTCAGCCGAGGCGTGCAACAAGATCGATGACGACTGCGACGGCACGACCGACGAAGACGTGCCCGACATGCCATGCGACCTGGTCAACAGCTTCGGAACGTGCGTCGGCAAGTCGATTTGCCAGGCGAGCGGCGTCTACGGCGCCTGTCAGGGCACCCAGGCCCAGCCCGAGATCTGCAACGGCGCGGACGAGGATTGTGACGGTCTGACCGATGACGGTTTCCCGGACGACGACACCGACGGAATCGCGAACTGCGTCGACCCCGACATCGATGGCGACGGCATCTCGAACGCACTCGACAACTGCCCCTACAAGAAGAACCCCGCCCAGGAAAACAACGATATCGACGATGAAGACGGACCGTCCGAGATCATGGGCGATGCGTGCGACCCGGACGACGACAATGACGGAATCCCGGACGTGGCCGACAACTGCAGACTGGTCAAGAACTCCGACCAGGCGAACATCGACGGCGACGAGTTCGGCGATGCCTGCGACTGCGACAAGGACGGCGATGGAAAGCTCAACGCGGCCATGCTCGACATGCTGGGCGGCCAGTGCACCGTCAACGAGGACAACTGCCCGGCGGTCAGCAACCCCGGCCAGGAAAACACCGACGGCGACATCCGTGGCGACGTGTGCGACTGCGACATCGACGATGACGGAATCGCCAACAACAACCCGAGTTGCCCGGTCGTGACGCCGGACAACTGCCCGTACGTCGAAAACATCGATCAGCTCGACGCCAACTCAAACAACAAGGGCGACGCCTGCGACTGCGACGCTGACTCCGACTCCGTGGCGAACAACAACCCGAACTGCCCGGTGGTCCCGACCCCGGACAACTGCGTTCTGGTTACCAATCCTAACCAGCGCGACATCGACCACGACAACATCGGCGACGCCTGCGACTGCGACATCGACGACGACGGCGTGTTCAACAACGCGCCGGGCTGCCCGATGGTCGATCCGGAAGACAACTGCCCGTTCACTCCGAACCCGGATCAGGACCCGATGGACTGCGACAACGACTACGACGGCGACTTAATCCTTAACGAGGACGACAACTGCCAGT
>JAGOFO010000189.1 GCA_017997155.1 Myxococcota bacterium | reverse complement strand
TTCGCCGACGCACAAGCCGTTCTGGCAGGTCGCGCCGATGATGCACGGATCCGTGGTCGTGCATGGAATGTCCGGTTCGGTTATCGGCGTGGTGTAACAACCGATGGTCGGAGAACAGAGGTCGAGCGTGCAGGGCTTCCCGTCGTCGCATTCCCTGTCCGTTCCGGGCGTGCAGGAGCCGTTCAGGCAATGGTCCTCGACCGAGCAGGGGTCTCCATCCTCACATGGAGCGGTGTTGTATGAATGGAAGCACCCGCCGTACTGGTCGCAGAAATCCTCGGTGCAGAGGTTGCCGTCGTTGCAGGGGATCTCGGTTCCCACGCATTCACCCTGGCTGCAGTACTCGTCAAACGTGCACGAATTGTCGTCCACGCATGGCCGATTATCGGGAAGGTTCACGACCGCGCACCTGCCGGTCGCCGGGTTGCAGGCGGATCTCTGGCACGGTTTGCCGAACGGGTCGGTACAGCGCACCACGGTCGCGGGATCCACCACGCAGATGTGGTCGACGCAATTCAGGCGGCCGTTGCATGGATTGCCATCCTCAAGGGGCGCGCAGTCCGCATCCAGGATGCAGCCGCACTCGACCTGTCTGGTTCCCACACAGGCTCCGAACGCGCAGACATCGTCCGACGTGCACGCGTTGCCGTCGTCGCAGGACTCGGTGTTGTATTCGTGAGAGCAGCCGGAAATCTGGTTGCAGAGATCGGTCGTACAGGGATTGCCGTCATCGCACTCGGTCGGATTTCCGGCACATACGCCATCCCGGCAGACGTCGTTGATTGTGCAAGGGTCTTCGTCGTCACAGATGGAGCCTTGGTTGGCTGGCGTTTCGCGACAGAATCCAGTGGCCGGGTCGCAGGCGTTCGCGATGCAGGAATCCTGGGATGCCGCACACTTTCTGACAGTGGTCTGATCGATGACGCATTTGTCTCCGATGCAGCGAATCTGTCCGTTGCAGAGGTCGTTGTCGTCGTACTGTTCGCAGTCGCCGTCCCCCGCGCATGAACAGGAGTTCAGTCCTGCCCTGCAAACGCCGTTGTTGCAGATGTCGCCATCGGTGCATGGGTTGCCATCGGAACACGCGGCGGTATTGTTCTGGTTCGAGCATCCGAGCTTCGGGTTGCACGAGTCGGTTGTACAGGGATTGCCGTCGTCGCAAGACATGGTGGAGCCGATGCAGGCCCCGGCCATGCATGTGCTGTCCTTTATGCACTTGTCGCCGATCTGGCACGTCGTGCCATCGACTTCGGGCGCCACAAGACAGATATTCAGCCATTCGTCGCAGAACGCGTGCCAGCAGGTCGGCAGGTCGTCAAAGGCCCTTTCGCAAGCGAGGTTGGAACTGCATTCGATTGGCGGAATATCGGGGAAAGGCTCCTGGACGTCGCTGACATCCGATATCGGGATGTCCTTTCCATCGTCGTTGTTGAGGATGTCCTGAACCGAATCGTCAGGGGTGTCCGATACGTTGACGTCCAATGTGCCGTCGTCGACCACATGAACGTCATCGAGTGTGTCGTCGGAGGGGCCGAACTGAGAGCAGCCGGCCAAGGTGACGATCACGGAAGAAAATGCCAAAACCACGATTCTGTTGCGCATCGTGCACTCCCGGAGTCTGCCAGGGCTAGTCCGCCATATTCTACCAGTACGCGGACCCTCGCGCAAAGGAACCTTGGGCGGTGCAAACGGGCCATCCTCCAGTTATACTTTTCATCGTCAGCGGAGTGGATGAAGCATTGGATCGACAATCGATTTCCCGATGCGGCCCGGTCTTGTGGGCACGCGCGCACATCTGGTTGATTCTGTCGTTGTCGATGATGTGCGCTTACTTTGTTTTCGGCCTGCACATGCTTGACATCGCGATCGCCAACCACGTCGGCGGGCTGGCCACCTCGATCATGGACGGAGTCGACTCGCTCGGTCTTTCCGGAAAGTGGGAACTCCAGGCGAACTTGCGTGAATCCAGAATCTGGATGCACATGATGATGTGGGGATTCTGGCCAATCGACGGCCTATTCAGCCTGTTCTTCGGCGATACCTGGACGACGCTGTATCTGGATCTGGTCGTTTCGCTGCTTGCAGTGGCCCTCAGCGGTTTTCTGGTGTGGCGTTATGTTCTGGTCATAACCCGAGATGAACGCACTGCTTTTCTGGTCGCCCTGGTCTTCTTTCTGCTCCCTGCGGCGTTCATCAATACGATTCATTGGTACGGTCAGCCCGTCTTCGTTCTTCTGGTGTTTGCTCTGTTCGCGATGAAGCGCGGTTGGAACTGGGTTGCCGTGCCTCTTGTAATTTGGGCGCATGGATGTCATCCAATGGCAACGCCGGTGTTTTTAGGTCTGGCAATCTCGGCCTTTGGTCCTAGGCTGCCCGGAATTCCCGAATCTCTTATGCCGGGAGTCGACCGCAAATCAGGTGAGGCGCGGCGTTCTTTCAGATTTGCTATCGTTCTCTGTCTGATCCTGGCAGTCTGGACAGCCTTCCTGGTCGTAATGTCCAGGATGGGGAACAGCACTGATCAGCGTGGGCTGCTCTGGGATTTCTTCAAGGGAAAGTTCGATCCCGCGGTCTGGCCGCTCAATCTGATGCAGACGTTCTATTTTCTTCTGCCGATGTTGCTTCTGCCATTGTTCAATTTGACCTGGCTGCCAGCATTTGGATTCTTCCTTGCGTATGTGGTTTTGGGTTCCCAGGGCATCGTCACCGGATTCCTTTTACCCGGGGCCGGCCTTGCCGCCGCCTCGTTCGGCCATTTCCTGAGGCGGTTCAAGGAAGCGACCCGCGTGAAACTGGCTCTTTCCGGCGTGGCCCTCGCGTTGCTGGCGAACCTGCTGGTGCCATGGACTGTGTTTTTTCCCCTGGGCGCCGAACCGCTGACCGGCGGACTCTTCTCATACCATTCGTGGCACGTACGGCCGAGGGAGGCTGCTATCAACCAGATGGTGTCTGACCACATTCCTGCCGGCACGGCCAGGTGTCTGACCACATGGCAGATAGGTCCTTCCCTGGCGAGTCGTTGCGACAGAATAACGACGCTTTCATTTCCGTTCAGGCGTGATGCCTACACGATGAGGGATTTTCTGGATACGGGGGATCGTGGCCGAATCGAGTCTGGAGGTTGGGATTTCATCCTTGTTGACCTTCATCGGGAGCATCACGCGGAAGGTCTTGACGAACTCCTTCAAAGAATTTTGTCGTTCGGTCGCTGGGAGGTTGTCGGCGATACCGGGGACGCGCTTCTATTTCGGAATACCGGCAGCGCCACCGCGTTGCAATAAGGGCCCGACGGCGGATGACACCATCGGCGTGATCTCACACCAGATGATTTCCGCCAGCGACGCGGCGCTGTCTGCTGTCAGGAAATCCCCACTTCGAGTCTGCGAGAATTTTGTTTCCGGGCACCGACTGGATCGGGTTGGATCGATGACGACAGCCCCTTCATTTTGAAGTGGTGTGTCGAATGACACCAAACCGCCATCCCGACCAGGGATGAGGTCGGGGACATCGATCTTCACGAATACGGGAGGCTGTCCAACAACCTTCCGAATCAGTCTGGCCGTTCTGTTCAGTTCATGCGAGTCGACCTGGCGGTTGATAGCCCAGCCAGGAAGCAGCGCCCTGGGAAGGATCTTGTCTTCAATGAGCGCCGCGAGCGCGACGTGGTCCACCAGGAAGTTCCTGACGGGCATGGCCCGACGCGCGCAGAGAACCGGATCGAATGACGTGGCGTCAAGCACCGTCACGACCATGTCCGGTTTGAAGACAGGTGCCAGCCTTTCCAGTTCCCTGAGTTGCTCCTCGAGATTGAAACCGCAGAAACCGAGATTCACGACTTTTACCCGCGCCGGTTCGAATTCCTGGTCTGCCAGTCTCTGCATTATCCCCGCGATGGTCTGGTCGGATTCGATTCCCACGCCGTAGACGTCCGAGCCACCCAGCACGGCAATCGAGAATCCGGAGCGCTGATCAGGCAGATCCGACCTTATGCCCAGGCTGTTGATCGAATGGGTTGTCGGTCTTCCGGCAATGCCTGCCGCGTACCAGGTTTGGGCCGAGTCGGGACGAGGTCTGACGCAGTTTTTGTCACCGTGTACGAACACGAGTGGAACTAGTGGCGAAGTCGGCGCAAAGAGAAGCCGGAGAAGGACTTCGGTCAGGAGAAACGCGGCCAGTGTCACACCGGTGATGAAAAGCCAGTTGCGACCCAAAAAACCTGAGATTCGGGAACGTTTCGCGCCCATTGATGATTCCCGTGGCCGGGTCGGGCCGGTCGAGTCACTTGTCACAGTTGATGCCGATGAACCTCTCGCCGCCGATGGTCGGTTCGCCGCCCGAGATCAAAACGCCGCCCAGGATCTTGAACAGTTCGTCGGCCAGTATTCTGTGACCG
>JAGOFO010000188.1 GCA_017997155.1 Myxococcota bacterium | reverse complement strand
CAAGTTGGTTATCGTACCCGTCCTCGTCATACGAGTGGTCCAGCCTGTCGCTCGTGCCGGTATTGAATGTCATGATCTTGAAATCCCTGACCTCCGGCACGTCCGCCTGCACATCCGTCTGCGCATCCGTCTGCGCATCGGCCTGCACATCGGGCTCGGAACCGCACCCGACCGCCAGGACAAAGGCCATCACAGTCAGGGCGGCCAAGTCACGCTGTTTCACTTCACACCTCCCGCCGTCCGACGGCGATCTCCCAATCTTTCCTGATTCCAACGCCAAGACGCGGGAACGCGCGGTTCGCGATCGTGCGACCAATACTGATTGAGGCCGTCGCGGCTGGCGATGGCGCGTTCAAGACATGAATCGATCCGGGCGCGTCGACGATGGCGAAGTCATCCAGCAGCGCACCGCCGCGATCCATCGCCTGTGCCCTGATTCCAGGCACTCCCGGTATCAGGTCGGCGGGCTCAATCGCCGGCAGCAGACGGCGCAGATCCTTGACGAACGCCGGTTTGACCGCCGAACGCCATATCTCGCCCACCCCCATTCCCATGTGGCGCATACCCATCTTAATAAAACCCGGGAACAGGACCATGTCGGCTACGTCGCGGCCCGAGAAGCTGAACCTGTCGTATCCGTCGCGAATCAGGGCCGGAACAGCGTTCGGACCGGCGTGCACCCGCCCTTCGATCGAACGCGTGAAATGCACTCCCAGGAAGGGGAAGTCCGGATTCGGAACCGGGTAGATCAGGTTCCTGACCAGATTCCAGCGCTCAGGCACCAAGTCGTAGTACTCCCCCTTGAAGGGCACAATCCTGACGTCGGTCCTGACGCCGAACAGTCGAGCCACCCTGTCGCACTGAAGTCCGGCACAGTTGACAGCCATCCTGGCGCGGACCTCGCCCCGCGTCGTGGCAAGGACGACCTCTCCTTCCTTGCCGGACACCACCGATTCCAGCCTGGTTCCCAGGCGGATGTCACCGCCGGACTGCACTACAGCCGCGGCGTATGCCCTCGTGACCTCGGCGTAGTCGACGATCCCGGTGTCGGGCACCAGCACGCCGGCAATACCTCCAACAGCAGGCTCAATCTCGGTCATCTCGGCCCTGCAGACCCGACGCAAGCCCTTTATTCCGTTGGCAGTTCCCCGTTCGATCAGCGAATCCAGCCTGGCCGCCTCGCGAGCGTCGGTCGCGACGATCAGCTTTCCGCAACGCTCATGGCGGATGCCGCGTTCGGCCAGAAACGAATACAGCAGTTCGCGACCGGCCACGCAGTTGGCCGCCTTCAGACTTCCCGGCCGATAGTAGATCCCGGAATGAATCACTCCACTGTTGTGACCGGTTTGATGGAACGCCAGTTCCTTCTCGGCCTCGATGACAAGCACCCGCAGACGTCCCTGATCGGACAGAGCCATCGCCGTAGCCACACCGACCACACCGCCACCAACCACCACCACATCAAACGAATCGCTTGCAGCAACCATAATGTCCCTGATTTAACGCACCCTCCGCGGATGCGTCACATCGAAAAGCCCGGATGACTTTTACTATCCCGGCCATTTCACCGCAAGATGTCTGCCGCAATCCACAACCGCCATTTGACATTGATTGTCTGACGTTCACGCGCTACTTTGTCAAAAGATCCGACGTTGATCGGCGGCACGGGCATCGGCATGACCAAAGATACTGAAACAATTGTGGATTTTGGCGCAATTCTGGACTACGCGGCCCAGTTTCCCGAAATCAGGATGCTGGGGCGGCGCGGTATCGACCAGTCAAGAATCCACCACGACAATACACCGGTTTCAACACGCGTCGAGTCTTTCACGGGTATCCGTGCGGGCGCGCGTTTCGGCGACGCGTGGATCGTGCGCGCCATTTCCATCAGGGGGCGCGAGGCCGACGTGGAATGCGCCCACCCGGATCTCCCATCAGTTTCCTTCTTTGTCGGAAACCCGGAAGACGGCCCCGGATGTCCATTCGATCGGCCGGGTTTCCGTATCGGGTATCACGGAACCCAACTCCCCTGGGAGACGCTCCAGGTCGTCGGGAACGAGTTCGCGGACATGGTTGAACAGACCATTGCCCAATCGGAAAACCGTTGCGCGCCGGAGCTATCGTCAGACGACGACCGGTTGCTGGAAATCAGGCCCGACGGCAAGGTTTACATCAGACTGACCAACGACTGTCAGGAACGCTGCGTGTTCTGTTTCTTCTTCGGCACGCCGCAGGAACTGGCACGCGGCCCGGTTCCAGCCGAGACCGTCATCAAGGCCATCGACTCACTGGACCCCGCCGTGGTCAACCAGGTCATCCTTACCGGTGGGGAACCCGTGCTTGCGGACGGTTTCGCGTCACACCTTCACAGGCTGCTGGATCGCGGGTTCAAGGACATCGTGGTCCAGACAAACGGACTGTTCCCCGACAAGGGCGGATTCCTCGAGATGTTCGCCGGGTTCCGGGACCGCGTCTCGTTCGGGTTCTCGCTTCACGCGGCAACCGTAAAAACGAACGCCGCGGTCACAAGGGCCGGTTCCGCCAGCAACCTCGAACTGAAGATGTCGGCCATCCGCAAGGCCGTTTCACTGGGCTACATGACCAAGGTCACCTGCGTTCTGACCAGGATGAACCTTGGCGAACTCAAAGACATAGTCAGTTTCTGCGCGTCGACTGGCGAAGGTTCGGGCGTGCCTGACAACGTCGTCCTTCAGTTCTCGATGCCCGTCATCCGCGGGCTGATGGAAGACTCGCGTAACGCCTGCCCCACCCTGTCCGAGGCTCAGGCGGCCCTTGCTCCCGCCATCGATCTGGCGCTGGATCTCGGGCTGCGCGTCAGCCTCAGTTCCATGTGTTCCCTTCCCCCCTGCCGCATGCGCGGATATCTGCGGCACCTGGAATCGATGTGGTATGCGGTGGGCCCATCTCAGTGGTGGGAAAGCGAACGCGCTTTCGGACATGCCTGTGCCGACTGCGTCCTGAAACCCTGGTGTTCCGGGGTCAGCCCGCGTTACCTGGAATGGTTCGGTGACAATGAACTGCTTCCGTTCCCGGAATCGGGGACAGCCATCATCGCGCCGAAGGCCGATGGGAGGTCAGGATGATTCACGGCCCGATACGACGGACAACACCGCTCTTGCTGATCTGTCTTGCGGCGGGGCTGACGGCCACGACCTGTGGGTCCAGGGAACCGGCGTCCAAGCCGGATTCAGGTTCCGTGGCGCCGCCGGTTACCCACGAAATAACCTTCGCCCATCCGTATCAGGGAGTTGCCGCCGAACTGCTTGAAGAGCTGATCGGGGAATTCGATGCCGCGCGTGACGATGTCACGGTCAAGATCATCCGCCTGGACAGACCGGGTCTGGAAAACAAAATTGAAGATTCAATACTTGGCGGAAAAGGTCCTGACCTGTTCGTGGCGGGCGACGCGTTCGCCAGGGAATGGTTCGAACATAAACGCATCGTCGAACCGCTGAACAGACTGCTCGCATCCGGCACGGCTACGCCGGGCGACAGATGGCTGCCGCGTCACGTCTCCCGCGTCCGGGGTTCCGGCCTGATCTGGGGAGTTCCTCTCGCTGTTCGGGTGCCTCTGCTGATCTCGGACCCGGACAACGCGGGAAGACAGCCTGGAACACGTCCGGAACATGTGTTCGACCGGGAACGCATGTTGGCCGTTGATGTCACCGACTGGAGGATCGTCGCCGCCTTCCTGAATGCGTTCGGCGGACCTGTGGTCGACGCGGCCGGCACCCCTGTCATGGATTCCGAGACTTCGTTAAAGGGCTCGGAGTTCCTCAGGAATCAGGTCGCGACCGGGGCGGTTCTGGCCCTGGAATCGCACAAGGGCCCGATCGACGCATTCCGTGCCGGCGAGGTGTCGGCCGCCATCGTATGGCCTGATCAGGTCTCGTCGATCCCGGCGTCGAGGTCCTGGATCGTGATGCCTATGCCCGAGGTGGCGCCCGGGTTGCGCGTGACCCCTTGGTGGGAAACCGACACAGTATTCATCAGTTCATGGTCACGCGAAAAGCAGTTGGCCGCAGCGTTGCTTTCGTGGCTCACGTCATCAGGCAGCATGGCCACCCTGGCTCGCGAAGGTTTCCCGGGTCTGTTCGTGACCACGGATCAGTTGCCGGCAGACTACCTGTCGAGTCCTGTTTCGCGAGGGATCCGGATGCACATTGCAGGTTCGATTCCGTCGCCCGACTTTGCCGCCTTCGGTCCGATCATCAGTATTTTTTCGTCCACCGCCATGCCTGCGATCAACGACCCCGCAACGACCGCCGACGCCTTGAGACAGACGCTGCTGGACACCAACACCCGCGCCCGTGACACGATGGAAAAAATCAAACAGGGCCAATCGATAATACTGAGATAGAATCGCCCTTTGTTCCGGTTCATACCGTATGGTGCACAGGTACTCCGA
>JAGOFO010000187.1 GCA_017997155.1 Myxococcota bacterium | reverse complement strand
CGCCGGCCGGATCTCTCCGGCACGCCGTCATTCAACAACCGGGGTCACAGAGTCCACTTCCTCGGCACTGCCTGCCGCTGACGCGGGCGCCGGGGCCGGGGTCGAAACCGCGGCAGGGGCCTGGGCGGGGGCGGGTGTCTGGGCCGGAGCCGTGCCGGTGGTCTGCGGAATCAGGCTGAGCGGGTCATAGTCGATGTCGTGCGCATCCGCCTTGCCTACCAGATCGACGTTATCGAAGCTGGTCTGCTCAAGCATCTCGCGGTCCTTCCTGACATCGTCCATCGTTCTGGCCATGTCCTCGAGCAGGCCCGTCTTTTTCCGGTAGTCGACACTGCCCTGGTACTCCTGCTTGCGCGTGGCCATGTACTCCGCGAACTCGCGCATCTCTTCCATCTTCTGGTCGTGAATCCTCTGGAGATCGGATGGATCCTCGATGATGTACGGGATGATGATCATCAACAGGTTGCGTTTCTCGACGGTCTTGACGGTACGACGGAACAACGCGCCCAGCACCGGGATGTCGCCCAGCAGCGGCACCTTGTCCACGGCCGACGTCTCGACATCGCGAATCAGGCCGCCGATTACGACCGGCTGCTGATCCTTGACCACGACCACGTTCGTTACCTTACGCTTGGAGGTGGTCGGTCCCAGGGTCGCGTCCATAGACTCGACATCGTCGAGCTGCTGTTCGATCTCAAGCCGGACGAAATTCGACTCGCTGATCTGGGGTGTGATCTTCAGGGTCATGTCCACGTCGATTCGCTGGACGTAACTGCCGTAACCGAAACCGCTGGTCAGCGACGACAGGGCCAAAGTGGCGGTCGCGTTGCCGTCAAGGCCGGACTGGTTGAGCAGGCTGTAAGGGCCGGTACCCGAGGATGCCTGATACGGTATCTGCTTTCCGACGACGATCTCGGCTTCCTCGTTGTCCATCGTCAGGATGTGCGGCGTGGACAGGACGTTGACGTCGGAATTGGACTGAAGGGCCTGAATCGCGAAACCGTAGGACGGAATCGAGAGGGTTCCGGTCGTGCTGCCCGCGCTGCCGGTATCGACGTTCACCAGCGGTCCCTGCATGCCCAGCGCCATGCCGCCCGAGATCAACTGGGTCAGATCGAGACCGGACATGCCCAGGCCGCCCAGTCCGAGCATCAACGGAACGGATTCACCGCCGATATTCAGCGCGGTGCCGATGCTGCCGGAGATGCCGAAGTTCTTGTTCTTGTTGGAGGAAATCTCCATCACGACCGCCTCGACGTAAACCTGCTTGCGACGCACGTCGAGCTGCTGGATCACGCGCTTGATCGAAACGTAGTCCTTCAGCGAACTCTCAATCACGAGGCTGTTGGTCGGCTTGTGGGCGGTAATCTTCACCTCGCCCGAGAACAGGCTGGCCGCGCCGGAACCGCCAGCCGCGCCCTTGCCCGTGGACTTCCCACGGCTCGAACTGGACGTCAGCGAGGAAAGCGTCGAGGCGACGTCCTCGGCGTTCGCGTTTTCGAGGTAGTAGATGTGAATCTGGCCTTCGCCCTCGATGGGCATGTCCATCCGGCGCAGCAACTTGTCGATCTTCAGGTACGCCGCCGGGGTGGCGACTATGATGAGCTGGTTCGTGCGCTCGTCGGCAATGACCTTGGACATGATCGCGGCGCCCTCGGGCGTGTTGATGCCACCCTCGTCGCCGGCCTGCGGACCCGCGCTCTGTGTCGGTTTCCTGCCGCCCGTGGCATTGCCCGAACCCTTGTCGCCAAATATGGACGTGATCAGGGTGGCCATCTCGGACGCTGACGCGTACTGCACGGGACGGACCCAGATCTTCTCGCGTCCGGTCGGCACATCCAGTTCCTGGATGAACTTCAGCATCCTGACGATGTTGCTTCCCAGGTCGGTGATTATCAGCGAGTTCCCGGGCTGATAGACCGACACGTCACCGGCGGCGGTCTTGAACTTGGTCAGGACCTGGGCCACGTCGTTGACGTCGATATGCTTCAGGACGACGATTCTGGTCACAAGCCTGTCCTCTGCCGGAACCTTCTCGCTGTCCGAGTAAATCGGAACCACCTCGGTCTTCGCCTTGCTCGTATCGACGATCTTGTAGAAAGCCCCGGAGGGAACGACCGTCATGCCGTTGATGTCGAGCGTGGCCAGAAATGCCTTGTAACCTTCGTAAACGGTTACCGGAGTCGTGGACAGAATATTGACCTTGGCCGTCGAGAAATTCTGAGGAAGCATGAAATTCCGCTGAGTGATGCAGGCAAAGAACTTCACGACATCCTTCAGCGGGGCATCCTCGAAGTCGATGCTGATCTTCGCGTTCAGGGGCAGCGGTTTACACTTCGCATCCATCTGGAAGTTCGTCTTCCAGGACACCACTTCCTCGACTTCCGGGGGAATCCCGGTGGGCGACGCGGCGGGCTGCACCGTGGCCTGACCCTGCGGCGGCTTGACGCCGACCTGGGGATTGATGGACGTGGAAGGAGCCGTCTGTGTCGCCGGCTTCGTGCCACCCGCGCCGGGCAGTTCCGGCGGAGGCAGGCCGCCCCCGGACGGAAGGACCTGGGCCGACTTCCCGGCGTCCTGGGCGATCGCGTCCACGGACACTGACGCCAGCGACACCAGGGCCACCAAAGCCGTCATGCTGAAAATTCCCGTTCTGGCCGTAAGCCGGAAGACCGGTTTCATATGAGCCTCACTGAATGGTGTAATTCATCGTCACTTTCTTACCGCGACGAACGACATCTATCGCTATCTGCGAACTGCTCCGCAGTGATTCAAACAACTGAATCGCCTTGTTCGGGGTATCGATCTCCTCGCCGTTGATCCGCTGGAGGAGGTCCCCGGACTGCATACCGAGCGCCTTGTACAGACTGTTCGGCCTGATGCCGACCAGCCTGAATCCGGCGTACTTGCCACCTTCGTAGTTCGGAACAATCCTGGCCTGCATTCCGAGCTTGGTGAGATCCTGGAGTTGCTCCTCGAGCATGTTGCGGTCTATCTGATAGTCGTACGGGCCCTTCTTCTGGATACCGGCCGCGTACGCGTCGCCACTCTCGGCCGGCGCAGTTCCCACGGCCGCGGCCGCCTGTGCCGCAACCTTCGGCGTCGCCCGATCGACCGCTTCGTCCCAGAGTGTGACAACGCTCAGGTTCTCGCCCTGGCGCAATACGATGTACCGTGCGTGAATCTCAAAGATCTCGACGACTTCATTGAGCAACTGCCCTGTCCGGACAAGTCTGGGCTTCTCATCGAGCGAAATCATCGCGAGGGAATCGGCGGCCTTCGTGGACATCATGGTGCCAAGAAGCTTCACGTTCAAACTGATCGCAGCACCACCACCCTGCCCGGTGCCATCGCCTTCACCCGGTTCACCCTCCTCGACAGGCACCTCGGGTTCGGCATTGAAGATGTTCCGTTCGGAAGTAGCGCTGACAATCGCGGTACCGAAGGACGGCCTGACCACTACCGGCACGGGGGTCGTCAAATCGCCGCTACCCTCGCCCGGCTGTTCGGAACCAGACGCCCCTCCCATCAGCACGAACCCGAGCGCCTCGGAGAACAATCCCGCGGCTAAAAACGCCCCGACGGCGATCACGCCCAGGGTCGCCACCCAGAAGTGTCTTCGAATGAATTCCTGCATTGCGGCCCGCTCCAGGGCATAAATCCGGGGTCAATGCCTGCAAGTTGCATACCATCGGCCCCGCTCGAAACGGATTCGATTGCTGTGGCTATCTTTACGCAAAGTTACAAGACGTCATGTGACGGGACCGCTTTTTAAAATGGCGACCTTTCGCGCGCGCGACCCGCGCGGGAATGACATTTTGGCAATCGGACGGCGCCGGACACGCAATTGTGACAGGACGGGAACGCGGCCAGTCCAGCGTCCGACACGGTTTGACGGTTCGCGCTTCAGTTCGGATAATACCCTGGTTTGCTGTTCCGGCAGAAAGGCCCGGGGAAGACCTTGTGATGAATCGTTCAGACCTGTCGATCATCAAATACTTCCGTGTCGGGTTCGGGCCGGCGCGACGCGCGATTCCGATGTTGCTTGCGGCATTCATGTTTGTCGGATGCGACTATTCTTCGTTCATACCGGATCGCGACATTCAGGATGTCCAGTATGACGACCTGCCATTCTACCCGCCCGATGACTGGGAGCCTTCCGACGACGGCAGCGCCGGTTTCATCATCACCAGCGCGACTCCGCTGACCGGGCCCGTCCGCGGTGGAACCAGGGTGACGATCGAGGGACGCGGCTTCAGGGCCGGTTCCACGGTGTTGTTCGGCCCACTCGAAGGCATCGAAACCGTTGTCGAGAATGAGTACACGATCAAGGCCACGTCGCCAGCCTGGACCGGATACAGCAAGACAGTCGACCTGTACGTGGTTCGTCCCGACGGAAAAAAGACCGTTCTTCGACCAGGCTTCCGCTA
>JAGOFO010000186.1 GCA_017997155.1 Myxococcota bacterium | reverse complement strand
CGTTTCGTCGAGCTTGCCGGGACCTATCCGACTGCGCCGCGGGACTGGAAGTGCTGGGCAGGGTACATGTTTGGCAACATCGACCCGTACGGCAACCTTTTCCCCTGCTACGAGATGATGGAACCGATGGTCAACGTCAGGCAGGGCGGCCTGGTGTCGGCATGGCGCGGGCCGGGAATGGCGGCCCTGCGTTCGCGCGCCGCTTCCTGTGATCGGGCATGTCTGTCTGCCGGTTCGACCGAGGCGTCGCTGCGGATGAGTCCGGTGGAGATCCTGCGTGATCCCGGGCAACTGGTCAGGGATTTCAGATTCTTTTTCAGTGGGAACCGTCGCTGACGTCTTTCCTGCGCATCCGCGGCAGCATCGCGACAAACAACACGCTGGCAGCCAGACCGACCGCCCCGCCGATGATAGTCGATGGGACGATGCCAATGCTTGCGTGGCTGAGATCCGGGGTGGCCAGCAGGAAAGTAATCGTCATGACGGTCATGAACAGTGCGGGCACCGCCGCGATCAACCACCGGTTGCCCCTTCTGGCCAGGAATGCCGCGGCCGCCCACAGGGTCAGCGCCGCCAGCGTCTGATTGGCCCATCCGAAGTACTTCCAGATGATCCCGAACGGGATGAAATTAAGGACCAGGGCTATCGCGAAGAGGGGCAGGGCGATGATGTAACGGTTGATAATCTTCTTCTGGGGCAGTTTCAGGTAGTCGGCCGCGATCAGTCGTCCAGCCCTGAACGCCGTGTCACCGGAGGTGATCGGCAGCACGATGACTCCGATTACGGCCAGCACCCCACCGATCGTTCCCATCGTGCCACGGCAGACTTCCATGACGATAGGGGCAGGGTTGTTGTTCGGGCCGAGCGCCGCGGTCAGGCCGGCGATGCCGCCGTAGTATCCGGATGCCGCCGCCGCCCATACAAGCGCGATCACGCCCTCGACGATCATCGCCCCGTAGAAAACGACGCGCATTTTGGTCTCGCTCTTCAGGCAGCGGGCCATCAGCGGACTCTGCGTTGCGTGAAATCCCGAGACCGCGCCGCAACTGACTGTGACGAAGATGGTGGGCCAGGTCGGCGTGCCTTTCGGATGGAGGTTATCGATGGTGAACGGCACCAGTTCGAAGCGACCCGACACGATTGCCCACAGCAGACCAGCCACCATCACCAGCAGGATGGCGCCGAAGATCGGGTAGACTCGGCCGATGAGCTTGTCGATCGGCAGCATGGTCGCAAGGACGTAATACAAGAAGATGAAAGCCATCACGATCCACAGCCAGATCGTGTTTCCGTGCCACGAGGTGCCCAGCGTGGCCGTCGTATCCAGTCCGAACGACGAATCAATCCATCCGCCGACCATGTCGGCCGGAAGCAGTCCGATGATCAGCTCGGCGGGACCCTTGACGAACACGCACCCGACCAGAACCATCAGGATCAGTATGAAAATGGTGGCGAAGTGTCGGGGAACGTTGCCCAGATAGATCCCGATCAGTTCCGGCAGGCTGGCGCCGCGATTCCTGATGGACATCGCGCCACCCAGCAGATCGTGAACCGCCCCGCCCAGGATGCAGCCGAACACGACCCACAGGAAGACCTGCGGACCCCAGACCGCGCCCATGATGGCGCCGAACACCGGACCGAGGCCCGCGATGTTCAGAAGCTGGATCAGAAAGATGCGCCACGTCGGCATCGGCACGTAGTCGAGGCCGTCGCCGCAGGAATAGGCAGGCGTGACGGCGGCGGGGTCAGGTCGGACCGCGCTGGAGACGAACCTGCCATAAAGGAAGTATCCCGCGCAAAGCAGCGCGAGCGCGACCAGGAAGGCCCACATCGCAGTCCTCCGTCATGACGGCGCCAGTCTAGATCCCGGATCGGCCGGGGTCAACAAGCCTTGTCACGCGATTTGCTGGAAAGTCTCAGCGCGGGGTCAGCCGGGCGACGAAACGCGCGGGCAGACCGGGAAAGGGGATGGCCGCGATTTCCTGAATGTCGAAGATTCCTGAACACACCTGGCGCAGCATGTTCATGTCGAAGGCGTGCAGGTGCCACTCGTCGTCCATCCGCGGCGATGCGTGGTAGCCCGCGCTGCCTTCGCGCAGCAGGCGCCGCCCCACGGGGTTGCCCAGGGCAATATCCTTGAATCGATTGATCATGGCTTCGTTCGGGACCGATACGACCGCGATCCCGTCCGGCGCCAGAACCCGCCGAATCTCGACCATGACCGCGCGCGGGTCCAGCACGTGTTCCAGCACCTCGGTGCAGTAGACGCGACAGAAGCGCCCATCGGAAAAGGGCAGTGCTGCCGCGTCCGACTTGACCAGGGTGGCCCGGGCGCCCAGCCGGTCGCGAGCCTTGCAGAGCATCTCGTCACAGATGTCCACGCCGAACAGTCTGGCGCCGCGGATCTGTTCGAGCACGTTCCCGGCGCCGCAGCCTACCTCGAGCACCTCGGTCCCTTCGGTCGGGGTCAGAAACTTCAGGATGGTCCTGACGCGGCGTCGCTCGACGAACCTGACAAGAGGACTGGGGTGGTGGTGGTAGGCGTCGGGGTCATACTTCCGCGCCATTTCGGCGTTCCATTGTTCGAAGTTGTCGCGGTCGGGCTTATCGATCATGACCCGCCACCCCCAGCCAGCCAGAGGATGAGATATCACATCGCAAAGTCGCAGTCCACTGCCAATCCGGTTTGTGGCAGGGATGGGAATATCATGATCCGGGTCCCGGGATGAAAGCGGGCGGGCAGGGGAAAGGGGTCAGTTGACCGGGGCGCCCAGGGCGGCCTGAAGGTCGGCGTCAACCGTGGTGGTCGGGCCGATGGCGAAGGCCTTGACCAGGACGTCCAGGACCGCCGGGGTCACGAACGCCGGCAGGGTCGGTCCCAGCTTGATGTTCTTGATGCCCAGGTGCAGCAGGGTAAGAAGGACGGCGACGGCCTTCTGTTCATACCACGAGAGGATGAAGGTCAGCGGCAGGCCGTTGACGTCGGTGCCGAAGGCGTTGGCCAGGGCAACCGCGATCTGAACGGCCGAGTAGGAGTCGTTGCACTGACCGACGTCGAGCAGTCGCGGAATTCCGCCGATATCGCCGAAGTCGAGCTTGTTGAAACGATACTTGCCGCACGCCAGCGTCAGGATGACCGTGTCCTTCGGGGCCTTCTCGGCGAATTCGGTGTAGTAGTTGCGGCCGGGCTTGGCGCCGTCGCAGCCGCCGATCAGGAAGAAGTGCCTGATCGCGCCGGACTTGACCGCCTCGATGACCGTGCCGGCCACGCCGAGAACCGCGTTGTGACCGAAACCGACGATGATCTCCTTGTCCGGGCCGTCGGCCTCGAATCCAGGGGCCTTCAGGGCCGCATCGATCACCGGGCCGAAGTCGTCACGGGTGACGTGAACGACGCCCGGGAACTGGACCAGGCCGGTCGTGAAGATACGATCGATGTAGGAATCACGCGGCTTCTGGATGCAGTTCGTGGTCATCAGGATGGCACCGGGGAACTCGTCGAATTCCTTGCGCTGATCCTGCCACGCGCCGCCGTAGTTGCCGACCAGATGTTTGTATTTCTTGAGTTCCGGGTAGCCGTGGCAGGGAAGCATTTCGCCGTGCGTGTAGATGTTGATTCCCTTGCCCTCGGTCTGCTTCAGCAGGGCTTCCAGGTCGGGGAGATCGTGTCCCGAGACGACGATTGCCTTTCCCTTGAGCGGCGTCACGCGGACCTTGGTCGGGACCGGATGGCCGTAGTTGCCGGTGTTGGCCTCGGAAAGCAGGCCCATCACTTCCAGATTGACCTCGCCGACCTTGAGAGCCAGGGCGGTCAGCGCCTCGGCCGACTGGGGTTCCAGCAGGGAGGCCAGAGCGGAGATCAGGAAGGCGGCCGCATTCTCGGACGCGCGACCCTGAACCATCGCATGGTCCAGGTAAGCGCACATTCCCTTCAGGCCGTAGGTAACCAGTTCCTCGAGTCCGGTCGCGTCTGGGCCGCGGTTCTGCATCCTTTCGCGAACGCCGATCTTGATCGCCAGTGCAAGAAGTTCGTCCTGGTTTCCACGGAAATCGGGAATCTCACGGTCCAGTTTCTCCGGTTCGACGCCGTTCGCCATGGCGGCGTCGGCCACCATCTCGCGGGCGAGGTCGAGGATGTCGGCGCCGCGGTGAATGCGGGCAACCAGGGTGTCGGAAGCGAAGTTGACGTTCGTTACTGTCGTGAACAATGCCTCGACAAGGAAGCGATCCACTTCGGGCGAGCCAAGTTTCATCTGGCGCGCCATGTTGGCGTAGAAGCTGATTTCCTTGCTTTCGTAGACCAGAAGATCCTGGAGCCTGGCCGTGACGGCGTCCTTGCCGCACACGCCCGCGACGGTGCATCCCGTTCCCTTGCTTGTCTGTTCACACTGGTAGCAGAACATGTCCATGATTGCCCTCCATGGGACTAAAAAGCCAGCAAGGAGGGTTATA
>JAGOFO010000185.1 GCA_017997155.1 Myxococcota bacterium | reverse complement strand
CGGCTGCCCGGCACGCAAAGTTCCATGATGCGCTTGTCCGCCTAGGCCGCCTTTTCGAGAGTGGTGCCCGGCGCCTCGGGTATCATCTTGGTCAGCATGTCGCCTTCCTCGAATGAGAACCCGAGCACGCGCGCCGCGTCCTTGATGGCTGCCTTTGCCTTGAGCTTGCCGAATGTGACGATCTGGCAGACCTGATCCTGACCGTATCTTTCCGTTACATACTCGAAAGTCTTGTAGCGACGGTCCCGGCAGAAGTCTATGTCAAAGTCGGGGGGCGAAATGCGTTCCGCGTTCAGGAAGCGCTCGAACAGAAGGTCGTAAGCCATCGGATCAACGTCGGTGATTCCGATCGCATAAGCGACGAGCGAACCAGCGCCCGAGCCACGTCCCGGACCCACGGGAACGCCGTGGCTGCGGCTCCAGTTGATGAAGTCCCAGACGACCAGGTAGTACGTGTCGAAATGGAGCTTGATGATTATCTCGAGTTCGTAATCCAGCCGCTTCCGGTAAACATCGTGCTCGATGACGCGTCCGGTCCTGTTGGGCGAGGCCAGTCGGCGGGCGAGGCCGTCGCCTGCGAGCCTGCGAAGATACTGGTCGGTGGGCGACCCGTCATCGGGAGTGAACACCGGGAAAAAGTGCGTCTTCGACCGGAAAAGCGTGTCGCCCTCGATCGAGTCGGCGATGACGACGGTGTTGTCGACTGCCTCGGGGCACCACGAGAAGATGCGGCGCATCGTCGCCTCGTCCGCGAAATGGAACGAGTCGAGCGGGTAGTGGTCCAGGGCGTCTATGGACAGGGTGCGGCGCTTTTCGATGGCGACGAGCACGGCGTGGGCGGCCGCGTCCTCGCGATCCAGGTAGTGGACGTTGTTCGTGGCAACGCACGGGATTCCGAGTCGGCCGCCAAGCTCATGCAGAGCGTGGTTGACCGTCTTCTGTTCGGCCAGGTCGTTGCCCTGCAGCTCCAGATAGAAGCGGCCCGGTTCGAAGATGTCGCGGTAGCGTTCGATGACCGCGGCGACGTCCTGGCCACGCAGGACCGCCTGGGGAATCTCGCCGCCCAAGCATCCTGACATCCCGATCAGGCCGGCGGAGTTAGCGCGCAGCATATCGAGAGTCGTGCAGTGAATGTCCTCGCGAGGGCTGTTGATGGCCGCTTCCGACAGGATGTCTCGCAGATTCGCGAAGCCTTCCGACGTGCGACAGAGCACCACGAGGTGAAACGGGGCCGACGTGCCGTTCGTGTCGATCAGCAGTTCGGACCCGTAAATGTACTTGATTCCGGGGATTTCCTTCTTTTTCGCGACAGCGCTGAGTTCGAGCGAGCCGAACACGTTCATCGTGTCGGTAAGGGCCACCGCGTCCATCTGCAGCATCTTGACCCGCCTCAGAAGCGGTTCGATCTGGACCGTCGAATTCAGCAGCGAGTAATGGGAGTGGACGTGGAGATGGACAAAGGCCATTTCAATACCTGCAGGTTTGCCGGACCAATCGAACCCCGGAGTATCCGGAAGCCCCCGTGAGGTTATCAGTTTAATTCGACCGGTTGAAGGGGAGGGGGCGGCCCGGGGAGAATTATGAACATGTTGTTGCGTACGTCGACGGCGAACCGCCCCGGTCAGGGGCGAATGTGATTCGCCCCTACGAGAACGGCCCAATTCCGGCGTAGGGGCGAATGATAATTCGCCCTTTCCTGAAACCGTCCGCATATGGCGGTCGCGCACGCGTGGGCGATGTTGTAATAATCCAGATCTGCCTTGCCAATGCGCGTCCGTCGCGATACAAATTCACGAGGCCCAAAGCGCACCGGCGGGAGCTGCAAATTGTCTATCGACGTATCGCAGATCGAAACGTTCCTGGATGACCTTGTGATTGAACTCGCTAATGAGCGGGATCTATTTGATTTTGTTCGAGATATGGACGAAGAATCCGTCCGCGCCTTCCTGACTGCCGTGCGGGGAAGGCTTCAGACCAATCAGGATCCCGAAGGCAGGAAGTGGCTGGCGATCGCTACCGGCAGGCTTCTGCTGGCCTGGGCAATCACGTCGTCCTTCGACGATTCACAGGGTTCGCGGCCCGTGCTGGCGAACCAGGCAGCCGAAGCGGCCGCCGAGATCTTCGCGGTGGTTTCTCCGGACGAAGACGTGGCGGCTTTTGCATCGCTCGCGGCCGGTGTGCTCAGGCTGGACCCGAACGCTCTTGCCGACGTGTATGACCGTTTCGGCGAGGAACTGGGCGTCGAGACCAGAATCCGTCTGTTGCGACTGCTGGCCGGCAGCGCGGGCGCCGAGTTCAACCGTCGTTTCGGACCCCTGCTTGCCGAAGCGGTTGCCTCATCCAGAAAGACCGTGAACCGTGACGAGACGGTCGCGGCGGCAAAGGCCTTGATTCTGAACGGGACCGCCGAGGATGGCTCGGACGACGCGCTGGGGCAGCTTGAAGAGGAAATCCGTAAGACGCCCAGGGACAGCGAACTGCGCGGACTGTATGTCCAGGCAGCGTCCGCGATCGGGGCCGCCACCCGGGGACGCGACTTCCTGCTGGATCTCTCTCGCGGTTTTCACGACGACTTCAAGCCGACCCTGCTTATCGAGGCGTCCACCATCGAACTGGGTGACGGGGCCGGATGCACCGGCGCCCTGACCATGATGGAGTCCGCCATCGAGGAGAACCCGGGCAACGAAGAGCTCAGGCGCCACTACCGCGAGCAGGTGGTCAAGTGCTCGGCCCTCGAGCGCGCGGCGTCCTTTGCCGAAAAACTGCGCGTGCCGGTGGGCAACAGCGACGCCGCCGTGTCGATCGCGATGTGGCAGGGCCGCCTGCTGGACATGGCGGGCAGGATGGACGACGCCGAGAAGGTCTGGCGCCGCGTCAGATCGGTCAACCCCGGCAGTCATGATGCCCTGGAGTTCTACGTTCGGTACCACGAAGGCCGCGAAGAATGGCTGAAGATGTTCTCGACCCTTCAGTTCGAACTGACCACGCTGAACGATGACGCGGAACGTGTCGACGTGAACCGCCGGATGGCAGCCGTGGCCGCGAACCGGCTGAACAAGCTGGACAAGGCGGCCGAGGCCTACAAACGGATTCTTGCCATCACGCCGCATGACGCGGACGCTTTCGACTCCCTTGTCGATATCCTTGAGAAGTCCGCGCGCTGGAATGCCCTGGTCGAACTGTACAACGAACGGATCCGCAAGCTGGAACCCGAGGCGATCGACGAGAAGGTCGCGCTGCTGTTCCGCATAGTCGACATCTACAGCGACGAGGACAAGCTGCCCAGTCGTGAGAGCATGCTGGCCGCCTACGCCCGCGTGGTCGAGGTCTCGCCGACGAACGCGGTCGCCCTGAAGGAACTGGAAACCGGGTACGAGACCGGCGAGCGCTGGCCCGACCTGTTGAAGATCCTTCAGCGGAAGGTCGAAATCACATCCGACACCGCCGAGTTGCTTGATCTTTTCCACAGGATTTCGGAAATCGCCATCGACAGAATGTCCAACGAAAACCAGGCGATACCGTTCCTGGAAAAGATTCTGGATCTGGATCCGCACAACCTGGAAGTGGTCAAGCGCCTTGAGACCATCTACGCACGCAAGAACAACCAGGAACGCCAGTATCTGATGCTGAAGAAGCAGCTCGAGATGGTCCAGCCGGGACCGGGGCGTGTTCCGCTGCTGCTGGCCGCGGCAGAACTGGCGCGCGACCGCCTTCGCGATGACGCCGAGGCGCTTCGGATGTACGAGGAGGCCTACAGGCTCGACGGACGCTGCCGGGAGGCGCGCGAGAATCTGCACCTGCTGTACAACCGCCTTGAACGCTGGGCCGACTACGCCATGTTCCTGACGTCCGAAGTCGAATGCCAGATGCCGACGGTGCGTCGTATCGAACTGCTTCACAAGCTGGGCGATATCAACCTGGAGCACCTTGGCGACATCGACAATGCCGAGGAAGTCTACAACCGTGTGCTTCAGATCGAGCCGGCGGACGAGATCGCGGCCAACAGGCTGGAACGCATCTACATCGAGCGCGGCGAGTTCGAAAGCATCTATCAGGTTTACAAGGGCAGGGGCGAGATTCGGCGGTTCGTGGCCCAGATGGCCCAGTACGAACTGCGTGACGCCCGGCTGGCAAGGGAACTGAGCCTGTTGATGGCCAGGGTCTGCGAGGTGGATCTGAAGGACCCGTCCAGGGCGCTGGACTATCTCGAAGACGCGTTCATCTCGGACCCGACCGACGAGGCCATCGGACGGCGGGTCGTCGAGGCGGCCACGGCCAGGAACGACAGCGCCATGGTGGAACGCACGCTGAAGGTGCTGGCCGCCAATGGCACCGATCCCGCCCGCAGGCAGGCCGACCACGTCGAGCTGGCCGCCATCTTCAGGAAGACCGGCCGCGTCGAGGCGGCGTTCGAGGCGATGTCCTCGGCGATCCAGGCCTTCCCGACAGCGCCCGGACTGCCGGGGCTGGTCGACATGGCGGTCGAGATCGCTT
>JAGOFO010000184.1 GCA_017997155.1 Myxococcota bacterium | reverse complement strand
CGTCAGGTCTCGATCCTGAAGGTTGCCGGCGCCGCCCCGGATCACCCGGTCAACCCATCCTGGCCAGAGGGCGAATATCTGAAGGCCGTTACACTGGTCGTGGGGCCGTCCACCAGGTAGTCAGTTCCGGCGGACGGGACGATTGGCAGGGGTTTCCCGGCTAAGGCTTGACGGATCGCCTTGTCATAACTAGGATTTCACCCGGTTTTCGACGTTATCTGGAGAGAAGATGCTGCTTGCCGGTTTCGAGGCGTCCCTGTTGTTCCTGATCGTTCTTGGCCTTGGCTTCGTGGCCATGATCATCGCCACCGTTGTGAGGATGACCAGAAAGAAGGGCGCCCGCAAGACCGGGTCCGGTCGTGGGCGTGGCAGGCCTGATGAATCAGACGACGAGGACGATGACCTGCCGGATCCGGCTGCATCGGCCGCGAGGAAAAGCCGTGAGGATCGTGCGGGACGCACGCCGGGCAAGGCTGCCGCGACTTCCGTGGACGCCCAGGCCGCGACGCGGCCATCCGTTCAGCCCGGAAAGCAGGGCAAGACCGCCGAACCCGCACGGGCGAAGCCGGCCGAGCCTTCCTTCAAGGTCGATATTGAAAAGGCCCGGCACATGACCGAGGGCCTGGCGCGCACACGGAAAGAAGGTTTCGTGGCGCGGCTTGCCGAGACGTTCGGTCGCGGGGGCGAACTGGACCAGACCCTGGTTGTCGGTGCCGAGGAAGCGTTGCTGACCGCGGACATAGGCGTTCGCACCGCGATGGAACTGACCGAGGGCCTCAGGAACGATTTCAAGCCGTCCGGTAGCGATCTGGTGCCGCAGGTAATGGCGTTTCTTCGGGACCGCACGCTGACGATGCTGCAGGGACAGCGTCACGGCCTGCCGTCGCTGGATGCGCCCGGTCTGAACGTGGTGATGGTGGTTGGGGTCAACGGGACCGGAAAGACCACCAACATCGCCAAGCTGGCAAACTGGTACGCGGCACGCGGCAGGAAGGTTCTGCTGGCCGCCGGTGACACCTATCGCGCCGCCGGCGCCGACCAGCTGGGGATCTGGGGTGAAAGAATAGGCGTTCCCGTGGTTGTCGGGAAGCCGGGTCAGGACCCGTCGTCGCTGTTCTTCGACGCGGCCAGGCGAGCTGTCGCGGAAGGATTCGACATATTGATCGCCGACACCGCCGGTCGCCTTCACACCGACGTGAACCTGGTCGACGAACTGAAGAAGGTGCATCGTGTCTTCGGCAAGGCGGTGCCTGGCGCGCCGCACGAGGTATTGCTGATGCTGGACGCGACCATGGGACAGAACGCCGTCCGGCAGGCGGACGTGTTCCTGAATTCGGTAAAGGTGACCGGCATCGGGTTGTCCAAGCTGGACGGTACGGCAAAGGGTGGTGTGGTGGTCTCGATCGCGCGCGACATGAACCTTCCTGTCTGGTTCGTCGGCGTTGGCGAGGCTGTTACCGACATCAGGTCATTCGACGCGTCCGAATTCGTGAACGCGCTCTACTCCATCGACTGAATCCGTCTTCAGGGGGTGTTTCATGGCAACCGAGCTGTTGTGCAGGACGGATTCGTACGCCAGACAGGTGATCGCTCAGGTCGTCGGGTGCGTCGAGGCCCGGGGATCCTGGGAAGTCGTGCTGGACAGGACGGTTTTGTATCCCGGCGGGGGAGGGCAGCCTGCGGATGGCGGCAGTGTCGGCGGCCGTCGTGTCATCGGCATTCGCGCCGCACATGACGGCGGGATGGTTCACCTGCTGGATGGACCGGTCTCCGGGTCGGTGGCGGTTGAAGTGGACTGGGCCGGACGATTCGACAACATGCAGCAGCATACGGCCCAGCACCTCCTGACCGCGCTTGCCGGCGCCAGACTCGGTTTCAAGACGATCGCGTTCCACATGAACCCCGAGCTCTGCGACATCGAGTTCGAGATGGACTCCGTCGAGCGCACGGATCTGATCCGTCTTGAGAACCTGGCGAATGACGCGGTGCTTGATGACCGTCCAGTGTCGATTTCCTTTGTCACGCGCGAGCAGATGTCCGAGATGAACGTCAGGAGCAGGCTGCTTCCTGAAGGTCTGACCGGCCCGTTCAGGCTGGTCGAGATCGATGGCATCGATATCAACACCTGTGGGGGAACGCATGTGTCTTCGACAGGTCAGGTCCAGGTGATAAAGATTCTTGGAGCCGAGAAACTGACGCGCGGCGTTCGAGTTTTCTATGCCGCCGGAGGCAGGGTCAGGCGCCTGATGGAGGGTCTGCTTGAACGTGAGGCGGCGGTTGGCGCCGCGTTAACCACCGGCCCGGCGGACTTTCTTTCCTCGATCACGGCCCTTCAGAATGGTCTGCGGGACAGTCAGGCCGCGTGTCGTCTGCTTCGTTCCCGACTGGCCGGGATGATCGTTGGTGACATGGTCTCGATGGCGGACGCCGAGGGCGTGGCCGTGTGGCACGGGGATGAGCCTGACTCGGAGTTTCTGAGGCAACTGGCCGAGAGGTTCAGGCAGGAGCGCCCGGACAGCCTGCTGTTGTTGACTGGTGGCGTCACATCCGGGGTCTTCGTGGTCGCGGGACCGGATGACCTGGTGCAGGTCGCCGGTCAGGCCGCCGCCCGGGCAATGGACGGTCGCGGTGGCGGTCGCGGAGGCATTTTTCAGGGAAAGGCCGGAACCCTGTCGCTCTGGAGCGATGCGTTGGCGCGAATCCGGGAGGTCGCGGCGCTGCCGCGTGAGTCACGCTAGTCGTCCCGTTCGTACGCATGCATATCGCATGTCAGACCATCCTCAACCGCCTTCATCAGTTCGTAGTTCCTGAACGGTTTGGCGATGAATCCACACGCGCCGGCTTTCAGGAACTCGTCGCGGCGGTGCTCGAACGCGAAACCCGACATGATGACGAACCTGGTGTCGGGTTTAATCCTCTGGATGGCCAGCATGGCGGTCATGCCGTCCATCTCGGGCATGATCACATCCATCAGGACAACACGGATTTCGTTCATGTTCTGGCGGAACATCTCGACGGCGACAGCACCGTTCTCGGCGCTGAGAACCTCGAACCCGATGTCCTTGAGCATCACCTCGGACATGTTGCGTACCAGTTCTTCGTCCTCGACGACCAGCACCTTGCCTGAGTGTGTCTTGAGTAACGGTGGGGTCGGCTCGGCCGGCGCGATGCAGGTTTGGCTGACCGGCAGGAAGATGCTGAACTTAGTCCCCTTGCCGGGCTCGCTGTAAAGTCTGATCGATCCGCCATGCTCGACGATGGCGCCGTGTACCGCGGCCAGACCCAGCCCCGTTCCCTTCCCGACACCTTTCGTCGTATAGAACGGTTCAAAGATGTGACTCATCACTTCCGGTGGAATGCCGATCCCTGAGTCTCGCACCGTTATCAGAACGTGCTCACCGGGAGTCATTTCGAATTCCGCGTCGCGGCAATCCGCTTCCTGAAGCATCACGTTGCTGGTGCTGATTTCCAGCCGTCCGCCACCCACCATGGCGTCGCGGGCATTCACGCAAAGGTTCAGGATGATGCTTTGGATCTGGCTCGGGTCGCCAATGATCAGCGGGTTTTTCGCCTCCAGCGATGACGTGATCACAATCGACTTGTCCAGGCTGCGCTCAAGCAGGGCAAGCGAGGACCTGATCGATTCGTGTATGTCGATGGGTGTTGACAGCCCCTTGCCTTTCCTTGCGAAATCGAGCAGTTTGGCTGTCAGCCCGGCCGCGCGCTCGGTGGCTCCCAGAACGCGTTGGCAGTACACGTTTTCGTTGCTGTCAGGCGACGTCTTTTTCAGAATCAGTTCCGTGTATCCCTGAATCGCGCTCAGCATGTTGTTGAAATCATGGGCGACGCCGCCGGCCAGCTGGCCGATGGCCTCCAGCTTGCGGGACTGCTCAAGATGGGCCTGGATCTGTACCCGTCTGGTGACATCGCGGAACACCACGACACGGCCCAGGTTCTCTCCATGGATTCCCTTGATGGGCGATGTTGTGCCGTCCACAAGGTATTTGTTGCCGTTCTTTGCCGTCAGTTGAATTCTGCTGTTCTGGACCTTGTGCTGTTCCTGTCCGGACAATATGGCGGGGCTGAGTTCAAGCCTTTCGCCCGTCTCCAGGTCGGTAAGTATCAAAATACTGTCCAGCGGCAGGCCTGTCGCTTCCGACTCGCTCCAGCCAGTCATCGCGCGCGCAACCGGGTTCATGTGTCTGACGATGTCGTTGGTGTTCGTCCCGATGACCGCTTCGTCAATGGAATCAAGGATGACGCGCAGATTCAGTTCCCTGCGTCGTGTCGCGTTTTTCAGGGCGCGTGCCCGGATCAGCAGGATTGTGACCAGCGTCAGAAAGACCAGCGCGATCGTGAGCAGCATCTTGAGGACTTCCTGCGAACTGAACCCGACCTTTTCGATGCGGCTGATGTAGGAATTTCTGATTTGATCGAAACTGTCCGGCGGCATCGATGCGATGCCCTTCTCGATAACAGAGGACAGGATAGGCATGTCA
>JAGOFO010000183.1 GCA_017997155.1 Myxococcota bacterium | reverse complement strand
CGGCCCACACGCAATATTCACCCGCCTGACTCCAGGTAACGCAGACAACGGGACGGTTCGGGGTACCAGTCGGATCCCAGTCGCATGACGGTGTGTCACATTCACCGGCGTCAACGCACTTCTTGTATTCCCCCTGTGTCACTTCCGTCCTGTCCATGTAGTAACCGGACAATGTCACCTCGTGATAAGGCGACTCGTTTGATTCGCAGAGCGTATCAACAGCCTCGTTACATCCCATCCAGAACGAACCCGAAGCGACCAGTTTCATTTCACCAGTTTCAACACATTCCCCCAAGAGACATCCACTACCAGGGGAACAACTGCCACAGATCTGCGTCCCGCAAACAGGATCCATCCCGCATTCAGACGTGCCACACGCTGGCACACACGCATCCTCGACACACTTCCCGGACTTACACGTATGCCCATCGTCACATGTGCCGCAGCTCTGCGTCCCGCAAACAGGATCCATCCCGCATTCAGACGTGCCACACTTTGGAATACAGTTCTTGCAAGCCGAAGACTCACAACCATTCAGGCATTCCCTGAAGAGGCTGTATCCTGTCCCATTATCGGCGCACATATACAAATCACCAGCGTTGCAAATTCGTTCGCCGGGACAGCAATAGGTTGAACAGGTTTCAACCTCACCGCCTGTGTCCGTCACCAGCCCTTCCGTCCACACATCCCCGGGCCAGTAGCAGCCCGTGGCACCGGCCACGGCAATGGTTGAAAAAACAAATATCGCCGCACGAATCGTCGTGTTCATTACATTCACCATCAGTACCTGAATTCAACGCCAAGCCAACCCGGGACATACACGCCGCTTACGTCGTGGGTCAGGTTCCATGCGTATCCGACGCCCAACTTCACATAAAAGGCCAGCCAGGTCGCGGCCCACATTTCAACCCCGACCGTGAAATCAAACCCGTAAGCGTTGTGATCGGGATGGAATCCCAGGCTGACGCGAGCGCCAAGTGTCGGGATGAATCGGCCGTAAGGCCACAGGTTCACTTCGAAATCCGTCACCCAGGAATATGACGGAAAGCCGACGCCGGTGTGGATGTCAAACCACCGGCCCGTGCCAACGCCAATCTGGATAAGGCCGCCGACACCATTCGTGGCGCGGTTCAGGTCCAATCCACCGGACAGGCGGGCCTGGAACGAGGCGCGCGTCCGTCGGGCATCGAACTTCGCGTACTTGTCTTCTTTCTTCTGCGGGGGCGTTCCCGCGACCGGTTTATCGGCCGGGGCAACCGGTGTCACCGCCGGTGGCCTGACAGTGGCACCCGCCGACGGATTATCGACTTCGATGGTCAGAACCTTGTTTTCGTTGTGCTGGATTACGACATCCTGTGTCACGGCCCGGCCGCCGCAATCGACCCGGACCTGGTGTCCGACCGCCAGCACCTGCCCCTTCCAGGGCGTCTGGCCCATTTCCAGGCGGTCAACCGCGACGCTGCCACGGCAGGGCTTGCCGTCCTGGCGACCGGTCGTCATGACGGTCAGGTGGCCGTACTTGGGTTCCAGCTTCGCGTCGATCGATACCGTCTGGCCGGCGATAACGGACACGTTGTCCACGCGGCGACCGTAACCGTCCAGTTCAAACGTCACGACGTGCATGCCGGTCTTTATCTGGGTGACGTTGACGGGGGTGCGCCTGCCGGTGTCCTTGCCATCGATCGACACCGCCGCGCCCGGCGGGTCCGATACGATTCTTATCCCGCCGAAATCCGGCGCCAGGTCGAAAACTTCCGCGGTCTTCTGACCGTCCACAACCTTGATCGGCCGGCGTTCCGGCTTGTAAAGAAGCTGACGGACCTCGATGACGTGGTCACCCGACAAAACCCTGTCGTCCACGTAAGGCGTCCTGCCGACCGGCCGATCGTCCAACAGGACTTCGGCGCCCGAAGGGGTGCTGGTGACCGACAGCGCACCGAACGCCTGCGGCAGTTCCATTACGACCGTATTGCCGGCCGTGGTCAGATTCACTTCCTGCCTGGCGACGTGGTAATACGAATTCAGTTCGGCGACGATTACATAACGTCCGACCATCAACGGCGCCTGGTAAGGTGCGGTACCCACCGGATCGCCGTTGATCTGAATATTCGCGCCGGCCGGGTTTGTATCAACGAACAGTAGCCCGGTGGCGTCGGTCGGAACATTGACGATGCTTTCGCCGCGGTCAATGTTCACGCCTTCCTTGACGGTGCCGCCGCCGATCACGGCCGCGCCGGCCGTTCCGCCCACGGGGATGGCCACCCTGGAACTGATCTGTCTGGCCCCCTTCGAAATCCCTTCGCGCAGACCCAGTTCGGTGCATGGCAGCTTCGGCACTTCGACCGACCGTTCCATCGTTTCGGTCTGCAGATCCAGCAAGTCCAGAATCAACGCACATTCGCCGCCAACCTTCATCATCACGGGATGCAGAACCTTGTTTGCGCCGACGGCGCCGCCAATCGTCACGGAACAACTGCCATAGCAGGGGTTCTGGGCCTTAACCTTCTGGGCGACCAGCGCGCGGGCAACCTGATCCCGCGGGACGACCAGATACGCGCCTTCCGCTGTCACGCGCGACACCAGATACTGGTTCATCCTTTCGGCGGCTTCGTCGGCAATGGACACCCCGTCAAACCTGAAATCAAGAATCGCCACCACCAGCGGGACTTCTTCATCTTCCTGAGCCAGGACGGGCGCGGCCGCCAGGAACATAAAACACGCGACCGCCGTCAGAAAACCGGCAACCGTCAGGAAACATCTGAATCGAATCATCATTTCAACCTGCGCAGTCACTTGTGCTAAAGACGAAAATACGTCACTTACCTTTCCCTGGATCAGTCGGTGAAAGCCTGCCGCGAACGGATTCGATGGCCGACATGATGTCGGCTTCGCTGCAGCCGAACGGTCCCGTCATCACCGCGTCGTCCAGCGCCTCGGTCTGCAGGTCGAATGCGTCGACAATCAACGAACATTTCCTGGCAACACGGACGATCCGGGGCAGCAGATACTTCTGAACCTGGACCGGATCCCGCAGGGAAATTTGGCAGGAGCCGTGATCGTCTTTATCGGATTCAACGGCTGGTGGTAATACCTTCGGTGGCGAAGCGTCTTTTCCGGCAGCAAAATCAGTGGCGGGCTGCGCTTCAGCCTTTGGGACGACCATGTACGCGCCGGTCGAAGCGACAACCGAAAGCAGGCGCGAATCCAGGCGTTTTACGGAAGCTGAAGAAAGATTCAGCCCGTCCAGCCGTAATTCAGCAATCACCACGACAGCAGGGGCCGAAAGCGCGGCCGATCCATCCGCAGGCACTGTCATTACCGAACCTTTAAGAAAGATCGAATTTTCGTGCGATACCAGGTCCCGGATTCCCGCCATGATGGCAGATTCGCCGCAGCCGCCCAGCGCCACAAGGTCGGAACCAATAATGGATTCTTCGGCCGCATCAAGAATATCGACTTTCAGTCTGCATGTGGGGCCGCTCCTGACGAGTGTCGGCATGACCAGGCGGTTCGTCGCCACTTTTGCGCAGGCGGCCAGCCCCAGTTCGACTTCCGACCGCGGCCTGCCGTCCGCCTTCAATTCGGCCATGGTTACATCCACCGTAACCTGTGGGACGACGAGATAGCGGCGGGTCTGCGCCATGCTGGATATGAGATATTCGGTCATGCGGTCAACCGCCGGCGCAGGCATGACGATCCCGTCCAGCCTGATTTCAGAAACCAGAACAACCGGTTTCCCGACGCCGGCATCCTGAGCGACAGCAGGACAGGGCGTCGCACACAGCCAGACCATGGCGGCCGACACGGCCACGCAGGACAAAAGAAATTTCTGGAGCCGATTCATCGCATCACCCCCGGACGACAGGCGTCGCGGCCAAATCCCGACTGGTCACGGCATACGATTGATGTCGAAGCTTTTGTAGCACATTTTGAATTGGGGCGGCGCGACAAATTGGATCAGGAATCCTGGTTCGAGGAAGGAAGGGCGAATTGTCATTCGCCCGTACGAGCCGCAGGGGCGAAATTGCGCGGCAGCTATTCGACGGTGACGGGAGCCTTGCGGCAGGCCTTGATCCCGTTCGGCTTTTCGAAACATTCCATGCCGGTGCCGGGGCAGTCTTCGTTGGCGTGTAGGAACTTTCATCCACAAAAAGCCTCCGTGGGACGAGTATGGCCGGGTGCCGATGGGGTGTCAAAGTCGGTAATCTGATCGAACGCGGGGGATGCGACGCGAGTTGCTGGCATGGTCGGGACGGATCGGTGGATGGTTCCCGAAGCGGGTCTTTGGGGGGCCGGCGGCCGACTTGCGCTGGAGAACCTCAGGAAATGGTGACGGCCGGAGGGGCCCGGGCGGGTCCTTGGCCAGGACGGGAAGCCATGGTGGAAGCCTTGACGCCGAGGCCACGCAGTGCCCGTCGCCCGAATGTCACGTATCCGGACGTTGGCTCCCGGACGCCGTGGTCGTCGAGTGCCCACAGGTCGTCGGTATTCCGGGCCGGGGCGATTGTGGGGACGGTCGAGGGCAGATGC
>JAGOFO010000031.1:6114-22020 GCA_017997155.1 Myxococcota bacterium | reverse complement strand
CCGGCCACGCGTCGAGCAGTCCGGCCCAGGCCCGCTTCTCACATTCGCACTTGAACCTGAGGTAGTGGAGCTTCGGGGCGCGCGAACGCAGCAGGTCCATTCCCCGGCATGGATCGGTCCGGGCCAGGACGAACAGCGGCCGACCGTCGGGCTGCAGCGATGCGGCCGTCGCAATCTCGTCGACGTCGTGACCGTTCACGACGACCACGCGTCCACCGAACGAATCGATCCTGCGATCGAGCGGCTCGATGCACATCACGGACTCGACCACGCCGTCGCACTGCTGGCCGTTCGCGTCAACGACAACAATCAGGTTATCAAGCGAATAATGCGAAGCGAACTGAATCGACTCCCAGGTCATCCCGATCTGGAACTCGCCATCCGACATCATCACGACAACCCGACCGGTCGCGCCCTTCAATCGTCTGCCAAGCGCCATTCCGACGGCCTGTGCGAGGCCCTGGCCGAGAGAGCCGGTCATCACCTCCATCCCCGGAGAATGCTCGGCCCCGATCATCTCGACCGAGGATCCGTCGCGGTTGAACATGTCCAGTCCGTCCGGAGTCATTCGACCGGTCTCGATCAGCGCTGCGTACAGGACCAGCGAGTAGTGCGTGGGCGAAAGGATGAAACGATCCAGGTCATCGCGGACCCCACCGTTGAAATCGACACCGGTCCGGTAGACATCGTTGTCGGGACCGGGAGTGCCGGCATACGGTCGGGGAGCGATCGGCGCGTCCGGGACACCAAGGTTCATGACACGCGCGTAGAGGGTGGCGAGAATCTCGGCCGACGAGCACGCCTGGCTGACGTAGCCGCCGTCGTTTCGCACCGTGTGTTCCAGAACGCGACGCCTGATCCCGTCCGCAATGCGGGAGGCTTCCTTTTTCCAGTCACTGTCCGTCATCATGCCTCCCCAAAGATTGGCTGGCGGCTGCGGACGATTTTGATATGATGCCGGCGGTAATTCAAGGCTCGCATGGCTGGAAGCGAACCGCCTGCGGACAAAAGGAAACCGGGAGTGAAGACGATATGACGACGGTTGAATCGAGGTACCTGCGTAATCTTGGCTTGATGATGACGGTGGCGGCACTTGGGCTGGCGGTCGGGAATCCCGCCGCGCGGGCATGCACCAACATCCTGGTTACCAGGGGTGCCAGCGTGGACGGCTCGACGATGATTTCGTACTCGGCCGACTCGCACGATCTATATGGTTTTCTCGACCTCCGTCCCGCCGGCGAGCACAAGCCCGGGACAATGATTGACGTCTACGACTGGGACGAGGGCCACCTGCGCGGACAGATCCCGCAGGCCCCGGTCACGTACCGCGTTGTCGGGAACATGAACGAGTTCCAGGTGTCCATCGGCGAAACGACATTCACTCAAAGGGAAGAACTGGAACCCAATGAGGGCATCATTGACTACGGCAGTCTGATTTACATAGCGCTTGAGCGTTCGCGCACCGCGCGCGAGGCGATCACCGTGATGACTTCACTGGTGGAAGAATACGGCTACGGCAGCGGCGGCGAATCCTTTTCAATCGCCGATCCGGACGAAGTGTGGTTCATGGAGATGGTCGGAAAAGGCAAGGACGCCGAAGGCAAGCAGATCAAGGGCGCTCTCTGGGTCGCGCGGCGAATCCCCGACGGATACGTGGCGGCGCACGCCAACCATTCCCGCATCAGGCAGTTTCCACTGGATGACCCCGAAAACACCATCTTCAGTCCGGACGTGATCTCTTTCGCGCGTGACAAGGGCTGGTTCTGCGGGGAGGACAAAGACTTCAGCTTCTCAACGGCTTATGCGCTTCAGGATTATGGCGCGCTGCGTTTCTGCGAATCCCGTGTCTGGAACTTTTTCAATCACGTCAGGTCGTCTGACCCGATACCGCCCGATTTTGTTAAGGCCATTCCCGGCGCGGAACCGATGCCCCTGTGGATCAAGCCGGATCGAAAGCTGTCCGTGGCCGACGTAAAGGTCGAGATGCGCGACCATTTCGAGGGAACCGAATTCGATTTGTCAAAGGGGATTGGCGCCGGTCCGTTCGGCCTGCCCTACCGCTGGCGCCCGCTCGAATGGGAGGTGGACGGCAAAAAGTACTTCAACGAGCGTTCCATATCGACGCAGCAGACCGGCTTCTCGTTCGTGGCCCAGATGCGCTCCTGGCTTCCGGACGCGGTCGGTGGCGTGTTCTGGTTCGGGGTAGACGATACGTCGACCACCGTCTACGTCCCGATGTTCGCCGGCATCGAAAAAGCGCCGGGCCCATTCGCCAAGGACGCCGGAGATTTCACCGAGTTCTCGTGGAAATCGGCATTCTGGGTCTTCAGCGCCGTTTCGGAAAAGACTTACTCCAGGTGGGTCGACGTGATCAAGGATGTCCGCGTCAGACAGAAGTCGCTCGAGGACTCGTTCGACTCGATGCTTCCGGGGGTCGAGGCGCTGGCTGTGCAGCTTCACGCGCTCTCTCCCGAACTGGCGCGCGGATTTCTTACACAGGTCAGCGCGGCCGCCGGCAACAACGCCTACGAACAATGGATCTCCCTCTGGCGTGAGATCTTCGTGAAATACAACGACGGGAACGTGCGCGACGACAAGGGTGTCGCACAGCATCCCCCGTTGCCCGAGAACTGGTACAGAGCGATCATCAGCGAGAATCCCTCGGCCTTCGAACTGCGGGACGTGCCCCAGCCGCCATCGACCTGCAAATAGGAAGTAACGAGCCATGAAGCCGGAAAAGCAGAAGTTTCCGCGGTCCTTCTGGACCGCCAATGCGACCGAGCTGTTCGAACGCGGCGCCTATTACGCAATGGCCAGTTTCGTGGTCATCTATCTCGGGCGACTGGGGTTCGGCGAATACTGGCCAAGCACACTGAACGGCGTTTTGTGGACGATTGTGTACTTCCTCCCGATCCTGTCGGGCACGATCGCGGATCAGATCGGCTTCCGCAAGGCGCTTCTGCTGGCGTTCGTGCTGATCTTCGGTGGCTACCTGTTCATGAGCTATCCGGTGCTCATCGCGGGACACGAACTGGCACCCAAGCCGCTTCCAGGATTCGCCGCGTCGATTGACACGGTCATCGCCGTCGTCGCGGGCATCCTGCTGATTGGCGTCGGCGGCTCCTTCGTGAAGCCGTGCATCTCCGGGACGATCCAGAAGACCTCGCTCGGCCGGGCCACTCTCGGTTTCGCCATCTTCTACATGATCATCAACATCGGCAGTCTTTTTGGACGCGCCGCATCCTTCACGGTCCGCACGAAGTTCAACAACATCAGCCTGATATTCGTCGTCGCGGCCGCGTGCGCGGCAATCGCCTTCCTGATCGTGATGTTCCTGTACCGAGATCCCGAGACCGAGTTGGGAGGAGTGGTCCAGGCCAAACCGAAGAAATCGGTCGGCGAGATTCTGCTCAACATGGTCCGCGTTCTGGGTAACAAGCGATTCCTGCTGTTCCTGCTGGTTTCCAGCGGTTTCAACTTCCTGTACTCGCAGGTATACAACGTGCTTCCGCTTTACCTGGAGAGGGTGGTCGAGAACGAACCGGCGGTCGATCTCTACACGATGGCGAACCCGATCGTCATCGTCCTGTTCCAGCTCGTGATCACATCCATTTTTGGGAAAATGAAGCCCATTAAGTCCATGGTAATCGGCACGGTCATCATCTCGCTGTCGATGGTGGTGAATCTGATACCTGTTTTCATGCGGACCGGCGCGCGCCTCGAGATTCTGGACCTGCTGCCAATCGGCTCGGCGATGGTCGTGCTGACGGTGGCCATGATCGCGTTCGGCGAGCTCTTCACTTCGGCAAGAACCTACGAGTACATAGGGGCCCTGGCGCCAAAGGGGCAGGAGGGACTGTTCCTGGGATACGCCAACCTGCCCATGGCGATCGGCGCACTGGTGGGCGGCCCGGTCGGCGCCCTGATCTTCAACCAGGTCATGGCCCGGGGAGCGTTGAGGATGCCCAACGGACTTCTGCTGCTTGACCCGGCCTGGAACGCCGCGGGCTGGATCATACTGGCCTCGATCGGCCTCGTCTCCGCCACCAGCATGTGGCTTTATAACCGCTGGATTACCGGACTTGACAGCCGCGCATGACCCCCGAGTCCGGAACGACTTGATTTACCGTCGTTTTTGACTTACCATTCCACTTTGTCATCACACTATACTTCGGCGATCAGCAGGTCGCCGGCCGGAGGAGCTTATGAACAAAAAGATTTTCGGAATCCTTGCTGTGTCGCTGCTGACCATCGCCTTGGGATGCGACAAGGAAAACGTGCCGTCAATCGACGTGGTTCAGGACACGAACCTTGCGGATACCCAGGCCGACACGATCACACCGCCGGACTCGGTCGTGGATCCCGACGTCCGGGATGACGTGAACGTGCCCGACACGGCCGAAGACAACGGCGCCACGGACGTCCAGCCTGTGGACACCGCAATCCCTGACGCCGACGACGATGTCGAACCTGTCGACGCGGCTGTGGACACCGGCACTGACACCGGCACCCCGGTTGCCTGCACCACCAACGCCCAATGCGAGCCCAATCAGTTCTGCGACGCGGAACAGTGCGGCGGCAACGGAGTGTGCGCCAACAAGCCCGAACTCTGCCTGATTCCGTCGCTTCCCGACCCGATCTGCGCTTGTGATGGCAACTACTACGACTCCAAGTGCTTTGCCGGCATGGCCGGCGCGGACACCGGAATCGGCGCCGACTGCGGCAGCGGCGACACGTGCGCGGATGACACCGGATGTGGCGAGGGCAGCTACTGCAAGAAGGACACCTGCGCCGCGGCTGAAGGCGTCTGCGCGACCAAGCCTCTTCTGTGCCCGATCACCCCGAACTCGGTCTGCGGCTGCGACGGCACGACTTACACCAACTCGTGCATGGCCGCCGGCGCCGGCATCAACGAGGACAACACCGGCAACGCCTGCTCAGGCGTTGTGACCTGCACGGCCAACGCCGACTGCACGTCCGGTTTCTGTTACAAGACCTCGTGCGAGGCATCTGCCGAAGGCGTCTGCACTGAGCCGCCGCTGCTCTGCCTCACGATCGGCACGCCGGTCTGCGGCTGCGACGGCAACACCTACAACAACGAATGCCTGGCAAAGAAGGCCGAGGTCTCGACCGATGCAACCGGCGTCGCCTGTGGCGCCGAAGTCTCCTGCAGCAGCAACGCTGATTGCCTTGACTCGGAATACTGCGCCAAGACCGCCTGCGGTGACGCGACCGGCACATGCACCAAGATTCCGCTGACCTGCAAACCGCTCACCTCCGAAGTCTGCGGTTGCGACAATACCGTCTACCCCAACGCCTGTTACGCCCACAAGGGCCGGACGAACACAATGGATATCTCTGAGTGCCTGTCATCGAAAGCATGTACGACCAACCTTTCCTGCGGAGCCAAGACGGTCTTCTGCATGCTTGACGTCCACGCAGAGGTCTGCTCGACAAACGGCCACTGCGCGGACAGACCAACGACATGCGAAGATGCCACTGTACCGGTCTGCGATTGCGACAAAACCACCTACAAGAACTTCTGCGAGGCCGCGAAGGCAATGAAGACGGTCAAGCACATCGGCCAGTGCTCTTCGATTGAGCTTTGACATTACTTAACGCCTGAATAGAACTCCGCGCGGATCCCGGACAACCCTCTTCATACTGAATAGTCATGTTATCGGCTTGAACCCGAATATTCATAAGCATATACTGCTCTTCAGACAATCTCTGTCAGGGGGTATACAATGACTCATATTCGGATGTGTGTCGGCATCATCGTTATGCTTGGTCTTCTTGGCGGGTGCTCAAAGGGGTCTGATCCAGTCGATACAATTCAGGGTGATCCCGGCGGTCATGACCTCGATGTCGTGGCGGATCTCGGCAACAACAGCGATGTGACGAAGGAAGAAGTTGTCGCCGATACCCGGGACGACTCGGTCGAGCCGCTCGATCTGGTGGCAAGCGATGAATCGTCATCCGATGTGGATCTCGACGTGTCCGATGCGGAAGCCGATGCGTCCGATGTCGACGCCGTGACCTGCGCCGAAGTCTGCGTCGCGCCGCGACAGTATTGCGTCGAGGAAACCGACATCTCCATCAGGTGCGGCGAGTGCCTGATCGACGCTCACTGTACCCAGGCCGGCTATACCGACTGTGTCTGCAGCCCGGGCATGGCGTATTCGTGTGTCAACGATCAGGGATTGCTGTGCTCGACGCTGCCTCCCGTGTGCCCGATCGAATGCGAAGATGCATCGGACTGCGGCGAGAACGATTCAGTAATAACGCTGGACTGCGTCCAGACCTCGGGCGGTTCAAAGATGTGCGTGGACTCGAACGGCAGATGCGATGGGACCTACGCCTGTTGTGCCCCGGGGCAGGATTGCTATGACATGGTGCCGGTGATCCGTCAGGTCTTCGGAGTCACTGGGACCGAGATCTTCAACACACTTGTCGCGCCGCGAAAGAATGTGCTTACCTTCTGCGGATGCCAGACCGCCGACGACTGCCTGACCGGACTGCCGTGTACTGAAACCTCGTCGCTTTGCGGCGCCGGGACGTTCACCGACGAGCAGATTGGTCAGGCGGTCTGTCCCGAAGGGCAGATCCACGGCGCTTTCCCCGAACGTATCTGCGTTCAGCCGAGCTTCTTCTTCGAATTCTTTGGATTTGTGCCGGAAGTATAGCCGCGACAAGCCTGTCGGGATGAACTGCCTACAGACGAACCTCGTAGACCATGGACCCCCTCGGGAACGACGCAAGGCGGGAACGAATCTCGTCCAGGTGGACCAGGGCCTTCTTGTCACCGATCACCCATGGATCAACCAGGGCCTTCGCCGCGTCGACGTCACCGGTGGCCTTGACAGTGACAACGTCCCGCATCACTGCCTCGGCAACGACGGGAACCAGATCGTAATTCAGCTTGAAAACGCCCCTGGAACTGCCGGATTCGTCGGTGACGGTTACCCACTCCAGCGCGCCGCCCTCCACCAGCCTTCCAACGATCACGGCCGAAAGCTGGCTGTAGGGCTTCGGGTTGCCGTTCGCCTCGAACAGCCCCTGGGACAGGTGTCCGAATGACCAGACCAGCGCGTGGGTGTAAAGCTGCCTTGCCTGATCGGACGTGATCACGCCGGCGGATTCGAGCAACGGGACGTAGTACCACGAACCGCTCTGCGCCTTCAGTTCCTCAAGGACCGTGGCCAGCCCGCCGCCGAATATCTGCCCCGCCCTCTTTCCGTCAATCCTGAAGTCCGAGTACGGCCCCAGGTTGTGGGTCGCCTCGTGCAGGATGATGTCGATCAACGCTATGCGTTGTTCCTCGACCGAGTACACCAGCGTCTCGGGCGCCAGGAGCTGCTCGGCCTTCTGCCGCGCCAGTGCCTTGCTGTCCGGATCCTGGTACAGGTTGGTCATCACGACGGTCCGGCTGCCGCCCCGATCCACCACCGCTCCCCAGTTCGGCAGCGACTGGCCGATCGTCGCGCCAAGTCCCTTGCGGGCGTCGCCTGCGTTCATGATTATCTGAATGAAATCAGGCATCTGAAACTTCACATCACGGGCCTGGTAGGCAGGAGCTATCTGGGACAGGGAATTCTCCATCTGGGACCGCAACGGATTCAGCTTGTCCTGAAGTTCAAGCGAGCTCTTGTCGATCAGAGCGAAGCTGGTGTGGAAACCGGCCTTCTGCTGGCACAGATCCCAATAGACCTCGTCCGCGCCAATCCGCAGGTAGAACCTCGAATTATTCGGATTCATAGCGACCCAGGCCTCGTCCGCCTCGTCCCTGGCCTTACGGGCGGCCTCCATGCCTGTCTCGAGCGCGCACTCCACCTTCTTAGCCGGCTCGGTCTGGTCCGCGCACGCGCTTCTGATCTCATCGGCGGTCTGCGGCAGGAACGAAAGCGCTGCAGCCTTCAGATAGGTTTCGAATGCGGTCTCGCCGACCCTGCCCGCGATCGCGGCCGCGGCGTTCAATTCATCCGCCACCGCCTTCATCTCGTCGAAAAAGACATGATGGTACGGCAGGGCCTCGAATCCCTTCCCGCCATCCTTCCCATCGTCGGACAACGTCACGACCGTGTAAGGATCAAGAAGGATCTGCCCGTTCGGCAGCGAAGTCAGCTTCTCGCAGAGCGCCGAGACATGTTCAACCGAAGGGGGATACACGCCGAAGACCTGACGGGAGAATGACGGATCGGCGTTGCAGAACGGATCCGACTGCGTTTCGGGCGCCTCGCACCAGGGACCGTTGTTCCTGAAGAACATCGCGCGATCCTGGGGCCTGAGATAGGCCAGCTTCGATTCCATCGCGGACGAACCACGCTGCATCCGGTGAAGCCGGTCGGTAAGGTCGGCCGCCTTCAGGATGTGGCGCACAAGCTGTTTCTCGTCATCGCTCAGGCTTGAAAGGTCGGATGAAACCAGGGTCGGCCGACCCTGGTTCAGTTCACGGGCCACCGTCTCCTGGCGCTTCGTCTCGACAAGCTGGCGATACAGCGTGTTGAAACGCTCGGTCGGCACACCGTCGCTGATCCACTCGTCACGGCTTCCTTCCACACCGGTTACCACCAGTTCGGCGGGGTTGACCTTTCCCGGATCAACGTCGTCGGTCAGCCAGTAAAGAGCCTCACCGGTTCCAACCACCAGGCGGTTGAAATCGTCCCTGGAAAGGGCAGGCAGAACGGCGTCCACGCTGGATTCCACCTGGAGCGGAACGCATTCGGGCTGCGTGCGTCCAGACAGGCAACCCGCGGTCAACAAGACCGGGATGACGGCGACAGACAGGAAAAGATGTCTCATCAGGTTCCTCCGTTAACCATTTTCAGGGCTGGCCGGTCACGAACCGGCGGCACGCCGCATAGTAACCCCCCGTGAGGATTCATCCAATACCTGATCAGCCGGGCACGGTGCTATCATCGGCCGCATGACGAGCAACCGCGAAAAGAAGCGAATCGTTCAAGCCGGAGTCAGGAAGGCCATCGCGAACGGATGGAACACCAGGGGGTTCGAAGGTTCGGCGGGCAGTATCCGCATGGAACAGGCCCTGGCGGAATCGGCTCTGGCCGGAACCGATTCGGTCTATTCGGAAACGAACGACTGCCCCGCCTGCGAGAAGGCCCGACGCGATACAGGCGATCCGACCGCGCTGTGCGAGGCTCATCTGCTCAAGGCGCTGGGAATGTGATTGACGGTGGCGGACTGAAAGTACGGGCGGTCCGACTAGCGGAAGAACAGCGCGTTCGAATAGATCCAGGGATACTCGCGTTCAGACAAAGACGACATGCTGCCCAGGTCGGCCTCGAGGTGCGTCGGGGTCATCCAGACTTCCAGTCGATAGACCGCGGGGGCGTCTACCGTGTACTCGTAGGTCCACCCCTGACCGAACACCTCGGCCACAACCGTCGAGCCCGAGTCGTCAACCTTGATCAGCCTGGTAACAATCTCGGTATTTGAAGGATCGCCGAATCGTTCGCCCGCCCAGTCGGGTTTCCGGACTGTCGGGGTGCGGAAGTAGATCTTCGACTCCGTCGCGCCGGTCACCTCTTGTCCCATCTCCAGCGCCGCGCCGTCCGCGACAGCATAGAAATCGAAGCCTTCGGGGACGCCCAGAATATCGAAAGCGGAGTATGACCTGCCGCGTCCGATGGCATCCCTGACGTTCAGGTAGTCAGTCCCTTCGGTCTGAACCAGCGCATGGTTCGATGCCCAGCGGAACGTCCTGAGGTACGAATCCATCCTGAAGCCGTCGCCAAGAATGGCCGGGCCGCCCGTGGCCAGAAGCCGGGACAGGTTCGGATATTTGGCGATCCAGTTGTCGCCGCACGTCTCGGCGGTCTCGCACAGTTTCGGAATCTCGACGTTCCGGTGGATGTCGGTCGCCACGATGTGGGAAAGCCGGATGCTCTTGACCGCTTCATCGAACCGGAGCGGGTCGTTGGCGACGGGCTTGAGGATCAGCATCATCGACAGGTCCGGGTTCGGCGCGCCTGCCAGGGAACTCATGAACGGATCAAGTTCGAACAGGATGTTGACGTTGACCAGAATGTCCATCAGGGCCGGATGGAAATTGAATATCTCCATGATATCGAGAGGCAGCTCGACGATCCGCTCGGCCGAGATGTCATCCTGCTCGGTGTGGCACGCAAGCGCCCAGCCACCAAGTTCGTGAACCGCGGCAATGGCGGCCTGAGCCTCTTCGAGAGGCACGCCGATGTGATAGCTGGTGTTGTACACGATGTCGGGCACCGGCCCGGCCATGCCGATCGGCATCTGCTTGTTGCCCTCGATGCCGTAATAAATATAGAAGCTGTCGATGGCGGATCCTTCGGGACAGGCAATCCGGTTTGCCACCGGCCTGTCCTGCTGGTCCTTCACCATCTCGTCTCCCGCCTCCGGTCTGTAATGAAGGGCGTCCTCGAAGGTCTGGTACCTGACGTCGGACGGGTGATCGGTCTGGAACATGAAGTCGATCCCGTTCGCGCAGGCCGCGGTACGGTATTCGTCGACACAGTCAGCCATCAGACTTTCGATGATAGCGTCGCGGCACGCCTTGATATCGGCTTCTTCCGAGTAGGTCACCGCGCACGCCTCAATCTCGGCGGAGGTGAGTTCCTCGTGGTCAGGGAAGCAGCCGTCATGCGACCAGCGGGAGTGGACATGCACAATCCCGTTCTTCTCGACGTAACCGCGATTCTCGGGGCCGAAGGGAATCGGTGGATTCACCGGCGGGTACCAGATCTCGGGTTCGGCATCGACGCCCACGTCCACGCCGCTGTCGACGAACGTGTCAGCCACGACATCCTGAGCAACCACGCCGTCGTTCAAGGCATCGGATTCCGCCACGTCGATCCGGACATCGGCGGTCACGTCCGTGAGCACATCGCCCGAAGGCGTCTGCCCGTCGGAACACGCCAGGAATGTCATCGTCAGAGCAACCATCAGGATCAAACCGAATCTCATGTCGCCTCCACTTTATTCGTCGGACAAATCAACGCCACCCGGCGATTATGCTCCCGCATCACGGTTATTCTCAACACTCCAATCACAAAACATGAAGTAATTACTTCCCCTTTCGAATCACGTCCATCACCCCGCCCTGGCTGCTTCTGACCTCTTCGACGGTGAAGACCGCCCTGGGCGCCAGTTCGTCGACAATTGTGCGGAATTCCGCCACGCGCTTCCGCTTGACCATCGACAAAAGCAGGTAAACCGGCCCGTCCTTGCCCTGCGCATCGATCTGCGTCACGCCGAAACCGGCCTGACGCAACGCCTCGACCAGTTCATCGTTCCGCCGGATCGTTATCACGCGAATGATCCGCGTGCCGATGCCGATCAGGCGCTCGACCTGGACGCCGACCAGCGTGCCTGTCGCGAAGCCGCCTGAATACGCCAGAACGTAGACGGGATTCTCGCCAATCGAGGCCAGCACGCGACTGATCGCGAGGATGAAGATGGTCACCTCCACGAAACCTATGGCCGCGGCCAGCGCCCCGCGACCGCGCACGGCCATTATCTGGCGTATCGTCCCGAGCGATACGTCACCGATTCTCATAAAAAAGACCAGGGCTGCGCCCCCGGCTACTTCCCACATCATCGACTCCATTCATGCCTGTCGGAAACCAATCGAATTTCCCGGGCGGGATCATCTCGACACAACTACCCTTAATATGATATTTCCCATCTGATTTGAATACCTGGAGGGACTTTTCATGGAACACTCAGGCGGCGGTTCACGGCTTCTGCCGGAAAATGCGTACAGAAAACTGGAACCGGGTGAGACTTACAGCCCGATCGTTCCAGCCGGCTCCGGGATGGCAGAGGTTTCGCCATGGTCGGTGATCATGGCACTCGTGATGGTCATCATCTTCAGCGCCGCCTGCGTCTACATCGCGCTGCGTGCCGGCAGCGGCATCGAGGCCGCCATACCGATCGCGGTCGCCGCCATCTTCTTCGGCAAGATCGGTTCCCGGAAGTCCTCCATCCTTGAAAACGTCATCGTCCAGTCGATCGGGCAGGCTTCCGGCGTGGTCGCGGCCGGTGCTGCGTTCGTGATTCCCGCTCTGTACCTGAATCAGGTCAAGCCGTCATGGTGGCAGATATTCCTGGCGTGCTTCATCGGCGGCGCGCTCGGCGTTGCGCTGATAATTCCCCTCAGGAAATACTTCGTCAAGGAACGGCACGGCGAGCTGCCTTTCCCCGAGGCCACCGCGGCGACGGAAATCCTGGTTTCAGGCGAGTCCTCGGGCAGTGGCGCGGGCAAGGTTCTGCTGGCGTCGTTCGGACTTGGCGCCGCGTTCGACTTCATCGTCGAGGTCGTGCACGCGTGGAACCCTGCAATCACGACCAAGGTCGTCCTGGGCAAGGCCGGCGACTGGCTCTACAACTTCCGGCTTGAACTGAAGGTTCAGGCAATCGCCGCGCTGTTCGGACTTGGCTACATCATCGGCCCGAAGTACTCGGCCATCATCTTCTCGGGTTCGGTGCTGGGATACCTGGTGATGGTGCCGCTGATCTACGTCATCGGAGCCGATGCCGGCCCCATCACGTTCGCAGGCAACACTTACACCATCGGCACGATGTCCGCCGGTGACATCTTCGCGACATTCGTCAAGCCGATCGCCATTGGCGCCATCGCGACCGCCGGTATCATCGGCCTGATCCGCATGAGCAGGATCATCCTCAAGTCGGTCAGCCTGGGATTCAAGAGCATCGGACGCAAGGGCGTGGTCGCGGCCGCCGAGCGCACTCAGCTCGACCTGGCGCCGTCCACCGTGCTGCTCATCCAGACCATCGCCACGGTCGGCATGGGCATCCTGTTCTTCATCGTCTGCCTGACGCAGGGTTACAGCCTGGGCTACTCCGCCCTGTACGCCGGCATCGGGATGGTGATCTCGTTCGTGCTGTGCTTCCTGTTCACGCCTGTCGCGGCGGAAGCCATCGCGATCGTCGGAACCAACCCAGTCTCGGGCATGACGCTTGTCACGGTCATCGTCAGCTCGCTGGTGATGGCGGTGATCGGGCTGAAGGGACAGACCGGCATCTTCGTGACGCTGATCATCGGCGCCGCCGTCTGTACCGCGTTGTCGGTCGCGGGCGCGCTGATCTCGGACTTCAAGATTGGCTACTGGATTGGCGCGACGCCGCGCAACCAGCAGAAGTGGAAGTTCCTCGGTCTGGCTGTCGCGTCGCTTGTCGTCGCGTTCGTCATCCCGGTCATGGACAAGGGGTACAACTTCCTGGTCGAGAAGGAAATCGCTCCCACCGAGATGGTTCAAAAGGTTGAGTCACCGGCTGGAACTCCCGCTGCCACGCAGGCCCAGGCGGCGCCGGCCGCGGACGCCGCGCCTCAGGTCGTGTACGTCCCGAACGAAGACGTCCTGCCCGCTCCGCAGGCCAACATGATCGCCGCCGTGGTAAAGGGGCTGATGGAAGGTGGCGAACAGCCCTATCTGCTGTACGCCATCGGCGCGTTGCTTGCCATCCTGATCACCATCGCCGGCGTGCCGACGCTTGCATTCGCCCTGGGCATGTACCTGCCGATCGCGATCAACGCAGCTACCCTGGCCGGCGGCATCATGGCCTGGATCGTTGGACGCAGTGGAAAAACGAAAGAAGAGCGTGCCTCGCGCGCAAACCAGGGAACCCTGATCGCGTCCGGCATGATGGCCGGCGCCGCCATCTTCGGCATCGTGGCGGCAGTGCTGCGCCTGGACTGGACCGGATACGCGATCAGATACCTGTCCATCGGACAGACATACGAAATCGCCCAGAACTCGCAGAAGATCGAGTATCTCAAGGGCACCGATGCCGCCTGGTTCGCCGGAATGCCGGGACAGCTCCTCGGCATCGCCATGTTCGGCGTTCTGATGCTCGCGACGTATCTGCTGGCCAGATGGGGCGCCAACATGGAACGCAAGGGCAAATAGCCGGCACGAACACCCACTGCCAACACCCCTGATGGACTGAACACGGACAATCATGAATAACATCGAGACTCTCCCGCCTGTCGGCCAGACCGACCGCGAGCTGCTGGACAGGGCGGCCGTGCTCCAATCGGCGGCGCGGGACACCATCGAACACCTCGGGCTGGAAAGACTCTGGAGCACGGTTGGACGGCCGGTTCTAGTGGGAGCCACCCGATTCGGCCTGATGAGAAAGCCCAACCTGGACTTCGAAATCTACGTCGACGCACCGACCGTGGAGGCCGGCTTCGGAGTCATCTCCAGACTGGCATCAATACCCGGGGTCACCGAGGTCCGCTTCCTGAACTTCATGGGAATCGAGTCCGATCCCGGGCTTTACTGGCAGGTTTTTTATCGCGCCCCGGAAGGTACCATGTGGGATGTCGATAACTGGCTGGTGCCATTCAGCCACCCGCACGCTGGAATGGCGGACGCCTTTGCGACCGCGATGCAGGCGACCCTGTCCGACCAGACGCGGGCAGTCATCATGCGGATCAAGACTACGATGCCGCCCGACTGCGGCGCGCGGGGAATCGACGTGTACCGGGCCGTTCTGGACTATGGCGTGCGGACACTTCCCGAATTCATGTCCTGGCTTGATGAAGCAGGCCCACGCGATGGAATCGAAACGTGGATCCCGGGCAAACGGTGAGCGGATGGCAAGTCGGGGCAGAATCATAATCGACGATGGTGCGGTGCTGGATCCACTGGAGTTGTCCGACATCGACGCCATCTGGAACACGATCGACAGCCAGCGGGAGCACCTCGGCCGATGGCTTCCCTTCGTCGAGATGACCACTGAACGCGCCTTCACGGAATTCTACGTGACCACCGCGGTCGAGGGGGCGGCGCGCAACCTGGAACCACAGTTCGCGATACGCGTTGATGGCGTGTTCGCCGGGCTGGTCGGCTTCAGGGGCACCGATCGGTTTAACCGCAGGACCGAGATCGGTTACTGGATTTCGAAGGAATTCGAGGGCCGGGGACTTATGACCCGGGCCGTGATCGCGCTTGTTAATCTGGCATTCTCGGACCTCGGCATGAACCGCGTCCAGATCCGTTGCGCCACGGGCAACGATCGCAGCCGCCGCATTCCGATTCGACTGGGATTCCGGCTGGAAGGTGTTGAACGGGACGGCGAACTCCTGTCCGGCGGGCATTTTACCGACCTTGAGGTCTACGCGCTCCTGGCGCGGGACTGGCGCCCCTTGACCTGAACCACGCGCGGCCCAACGTTGAAAATCGGTGTCCGGATGAACTGGACCCGATTTTTGCGGCACAACGCGACGGCAGGGGGAGACAGTCATGGCTGAATCGTTTTTCGAATTTTCCGCGGTTGCAAACAACGGTCAGACGATCGATTTCTCACAGTACAAGGGCAGACCGGTTCTGGTCGTGAATACGGCCAGCAAATGCGGATTCACCCGTCAGTACAAGGGTCTGGAACAACTTCACAGGGATTACGCCGACAAGGGACTGGTGGTCATCGGCTTTCCGTGCGATCAGTTCGCCCATCAGGAACCGGGAACCGATGAAGAGATCGCATCGTTCTGCCAGATAAACTTCGGTGTGACATTTCAATTGATGTCCAAGATCAAGGTCAACGGCAAGGACGCCCATCCCGTTTACCAGTTCCTGAAGGAAAAGGCGCCCGGTGTGATCGGCAAGGCGATCAAGTGGAATTTCACGAAGTTTCTGGTTGGCAGGGATGGCACGACCGTGACCCGCTTCGCGTCGCAGGTCGAGCCGGATCAGCTTCGGGAGCCTGTCGAGGCGGCACTGGCGGCCAAGTGAAATCCGCTGGTTAGTCGCTGTCCGGGGCCACGTCGACGGCGCCGTACATGGGCTGGATGTTCAGGTCTTCCTGACCGGGATCGTAAGGCGACAAATCCGCCGGAGGCCCGTACAGAATCTGAATGTCATCGTACTGCCCTTCATCGGT
>JAGOFO010000031.1:0-6014 GCA_017997155.1 Myxococcota bacterium | reverse complement strand
CTGAATGTCCAGGTATTCGCCCTCGTCGACAAGAGGCACGTCGAGCGGCGGCCCGTACAGAAGCTGGAAATCCTCACTCTCGGGCTCATTCGTGTCCTCACACGCGAGCGGCGCGGCCACGAACATGCCGCCGGAAAGCGCCAGCCAGAGCCAGCGCGTGACCGCGGTGATCTTCATTTTTCCCAGATCGATGATCGCCATCAATGCCACAAGCATGGGGATCTCCTGTTTGAACACCTGATTTTACGCGATCTTACGGTAATTCTTCAAGAGGCGGGCGGGGCGTTGATTCGGTCGAATCAACATCCTGGACGTCTGAATCGTCCGGCTCCGACGAGCCTTCATCGTAGTAGGGCGACGGTCCGTACATCATCACCGGCAGGCACCCGGCAGTCGGTCCCAGCAGGCCGCCGCTCAACAGCAGCCAGAACCATCCGCGCGCCGCGATCAGTTTCAACCGACCCACCGAGATCAGCGCCATCAGTACCATCAACATGGCATTCCCCTAAAAAGGCAAAACCCCGGGCCCCCGTCACTCCGCGCAGACACGGTCAGACTTCGGCGCCCGAATCGCGAAGCATCCTGACATGGCAGACCTTGGGGCCGCTTCTCTCGGTGTCCCAGAGGTGCATGCTGTTTCCCTTGCAGATCGCGAAATCCCGGCAGGCGGCGCATTCGCCCTGTCGCATCCAGTCGCGATCCCGGAACCTGCCGAACTCATTGTTCCAGATATCGTCAAACGACCGTTCCCGAACGTTTCCCTGCACCAGCGTTCTGGGATTGTTCGGGCATCCGCAGACGCCACCGTCCGCCAGTATCGAGGCGACCCGGACCCCGGAGAAACAAGCATAGAAATGGCCCCTGACCTCGCGCTCGAACTGGCATCCCAGATAGCCCTCGTCGCCATACGAAACCTTGATCGGCCGAGGCTTGGAACGCATCTCGGAAATGAAATCCATCATCCTGCGCAATTCGCCCGGTTCCAGAAGAAAATCGCTCTGCCGGGACGCGCGGCCATTCGGAAAAACCGAAACGATGCGCCAGTCCTTGACGCCCATCTTCAACATCAGCCGGTACATCGACTCCAGTTCGTCTATGTTGCGCCTGTGAAAAACCGACGTTACCTGGAGATCCCGCAAAAAGCCCGCGCGTCTGAACGACTCAATCGCGGCAACGGCACGATCGTAGGATCCGGGTCCGCGCAGCCAGTCATGTGATTCGGCGGACACACCATCCAGGCTGATTACCAGCGTGCGCATTCCGGTTCGACGCGACTCGGAAACAACGCGGTCGTCCACGGCCCAGCCGTTGGAAACCATGCCCCATGGAAACCCCATGCGATTGACCTGTTCCATCACATCGAACAGATCCGGCCTGACCAGCGGCTCGCCACCGGTCACAGCGACGAAGACGCGCCGCGGGTCGTGACTGCGGGCAATATCCGAAAAAACCTTGACGACCTCCGGCCCGGACAACTCCTTCGACGTGTCGGTCGAACGGCGGCAATCGGAACCGCAGTGACGGCACGAAAGATTGCAGTTCAGCGTCGCCTCCCAGAAAAGATAGGTCAGCCGCGGATGCGAAAACTCATGATCGACATAATGCCGCCAGGCCCACAGATTGAATCGCTTCTTCAAATTGGACGACAAGATTCACTGCCTCGCAAGCCGGTTGGACGTTGATGCGGATCCTATCAAAACCCACCCTCGTTTTCCACGCCGGCGTCTGACAAGACTCGGCAATGACCAGCCGGGCCGACCGCCACTAGGCGTTTTATCCGACACGGCGCGGCCATCGTAGTTTTATCTGTTCAACGAAGCATCGTTTTCGTAGTAACATCCTCTGCCAGTTTATGATCGGTCACTGTCATATGACCAGGTCTGTACATGTCGCGATAATCCTGTCGCTTCTGATCGCGTGGCTTCCCATCGCCGGGTCCCGCGCCGAGCAGCGCGTTGGAGCCGACTCGGGGATGCCATCGGTGATCTATGGCGCCGACCGCAACTTCCCGCCTTGGGAGTGGGTCTCCGAAGACGGGGTACTTCAAGGATTCAACATCGAACTGGTTCGCGAGATCGCGTGGTCGGCCGGCTTCAACGTGCGTTTCGTGCACAGCAACTGGTCGGACATCAGACAACGTCAGTGGAACGGCGAGATCGACCTGACGGCGATGTTCATCTCGCGGGAAAGAAAGGCATCACTAAACTTCTCGGCGCCAATCGCGCTTGGGTACGACACCATCTGGATCCGTGATGGCGACCCTGAAATCAACCTGCTCAGCGACCTGTCGGGAAAGACCGTCGTCGTCCAGCAGAACGGTTTCGCGGCCGAGTTTTTCACGCAGACCGACCCGACGGTCAAACTGATTCCGGTTGAAACCGAACCTGATGCGCTGAAGGTACTCAGCGAGGGTCGCGGTGACTGCGCCATTCTGTCGGAACAGACGGCACTTGCATCGATCGACTCGCTCGGCCTGGACAACATCGTTGAAACCGGAAACCCGGTCCTGCCACGTCCGCTCGCTTTCGCGGCCACCCCCGACAAGGCGTCTCTGCTGGATCAGATAAACGAGCAGATGATGCTGATGCGTGCCGACGGTCGGTGGGCCGAACTTGAGCGCAACTGGCTTCAGGATCGCGGCCATCGCACCTGGATACACGATTTCCTCGGACGCTGGGGATGGGTGCTGCTGATCGGCACGATCGCCACCCTTGCATGGTTGCTCGTCTGGACTCTGGTGCTACGCCGACGGATCGCCGTCCGGACTGCCGAACTTGAAGAGGAACTCGCAAACCACGAGTTGACCGAGGATGAACTGCGCCGGTCGGGCGAGGTCGTGAACATACTGTTCAACTCGAGTCCGGTCATGCTCAGCCTCAGCCGATTCGCCGACGGCAGGTTCGTCGAGATCAATCCGGCCGTGACCAGAATCACCGGCTATCCGCGTGACCAGATTCTCGGGAAGACCAGCCTGGAGCTTGGGCTATGGGCCAATCCCGCCGACCGGGACAGGATCGTGGCGCAGGTGAACACGACCGGTTCCTGTCACGACACGCAGGTATCCGTCAGGCTCAAGTCCGGCAAGACCATCGAATGCGTCCTTAACGCCGAGGCTGTCGAGATCGACGGCGATACACTTCTGCTTACCGCGATCAACGACGTGTCGTCGCTGAAGGCGGCCGAACGCGAAAAAGCACGGCTTGAGAACCAGCTCCGCAACATCCAGAAGATCGAGATGGCGGGCAGGCTTGCCGGTGGAGTCGCGCATGACTTCAATAACCAGCTCACCATCATCCAGGGGTACTGTGACGTTCTGGCGAGACGTCTCACCTCTTCCAACGACGCCGCGGTGCTCGAAGAGATACGACAGGCCGTCAGGCACTCGGCATCTCTCACCAGCAGCCTGCTGGCGTTCTCGCGCAAACAGGTCCGCAGACTTGAGGTGCTCAACCCCACCGTGCTGATCGGACAGACCGAACAGGCACTCAGGGCAGCGCTGGGCGAGAACATCGAACTCATCATCGATGGTCGGGCGCCCGAGGCGCTGGTCGAATTCGACCGAGGCCAGTTTGTCGAGGTCATCTACAACATCGTCACCAACGCCAAGGACGCGATGGGTTCCAGCGGACGCCTGGAGATACGCGTCGAGGCAGAGACGATCGCGGCCGGATACTACGTCACCACCGTCGAGGTCAACCCGGGCGATTATGTCGTCGTCTCGATCCAGGACGACGGTATCGGCATGGACGAGGACACCCAGAGGATGATATTCGAGCCGTTCTTCACGACAAAGGAAGTCGGCAAGGGGATCGGTCTCGGGATGTCGACCGTCTACGGCATCGTGAAGCAGAACGGCGGTTACATCGACGTCATCAGCTCGCCCGGCCAGGGCACCACGATGCGCATGCTTTTCCCGGCGTTCAAGTCGGCCGGCGAACTGGCCGGCGAGCAGCCCAGGCAGGAATGTGGCAGGCGTGGCACCGAGACGGTTCTTCTTGTCGAGGATGAGAAGGGGCTCTTTCAGCTTCTGACCGAGGTGCTTCTGTCGTGCGGATATCGTGTTCTGGCCTCGGAACGCCCGCTGGCGGCACTCGAACTCGCCAGGAACGAGAAGCCCGACATCGTGGTCACCGATGTCGTCATGCCCGAGATGAGCGGGCGCGATCTGGTCGCCCAGGTTCGCCAGACGTACCCGGATATCAAGGTGCTCTACATGTCCGGTTACCCGCGCGACACCATAACCGCGCACGGGATTCTAGGTTCCGACGTGGACCTTCTGAACAAGCCCTTCACCCTCGACGAATTCCAGGTCGTGATCCGACGCATCCTGGACTCGTGACCGGATCGGACCCGTTTTTTCTTTTATTTCCCGACCGGATGTGATTTCCTAACGGCGACTGAACAGTGATTTGACACTGCGGCCGCGGGATGACCATGACGAATGAATCCATCTCAATCAGAACGGTTGAACGTCTTGCGCTCTACCGGAAAGTTCTCTCAGAACTGGCCCTTTCGGGGACCGACTATGTGTTTTCGCACAAGCTGGCCAGTCTGGCCGGCGTGACACCGGCTCAACTCAGACGGGACCTCGCCTCGTTCGGTTCCTTCGGAAACGTTTCGCGCGGTTACGGGGTCAAGGATCTAAGCGCTACGATCGGCAGACTGCTGGGCACGAATGTCCCGAAGAACGTCATCCTGATCGGTGTCGGCAACCTCGGCAAGACGCTTCTGACATACAGGGGCTTCGAGGAACGCGGCTTCAAGATCGTGGCGGCCTTCGATCGCGATCGCGAGAAAACCGACCGGATTTACGCCGGACGCAGGATTTTCCATGTCGACCAGCTTGAGCAGGCAGTGGCCGACCTGGACGTGCAGATGGCGATCCTTGCATGCGGCCCCACGGAACTGAACACACTGGTGGCCAGGCTCGGCTCGGTCGGCATCTGTCACATACTGAACTTCGTTCCGGTTCTTATCCCCGAGGTACCCGGCGTCTACGTCGAGGACGTCGACATATCGGCCAAGCTCGAGAAACTGTCGTTCCTGCAGACAAACGGAATCGTAGGCGACGAATAAGCGACCGCGTTATTCGATACGACCGGCTATGGCGTCGGCGATACGGCCCCACACCATCCTGAACCTGGCGTCGTCAAAGCCCGAACCGGAAGGCAACCAGTCCGAAAGATGATCACCCGAAGCCCCGGCGTATTGACCGACCACGTCCAGGTGATCCGCCTCAACCACCATCAGCAGCCGGCCGTACACCTGGCTGAGTGTGGGCACGATTGCGTCGTTGGTGCGGGACGAAACCTCCCACGGAAATCCGGCGCGAATCTTCTCCATCGTCTCGGGAGGCTGCTCGGGATACGGATAATGGTCAAGCGCGGAACCGGTCAACGTGTTGAAAAGAGCGTAGACGACCGCCATGACCGCCTTCTCGACAGACCATCCCTTCAGATTCAGGTTTCCCGCGAACAGGTTGGGCGAGCCGGTGACGACGGACCAGAAATTGACGTTCGGCGGGACCGAAACGGCCGCGTTGAACAGCGCAATCGCCTCCGGGGTCAGCTGGATGATGGCGCCCTGATCCGCGGCGACCTCCCGGAAGAACCTGAAAAGCGGGTCCTCGATGTCGGAGGAAATCTGGCGCAGCAGCTTTTCGGAAGCCACGTCCAGGAACGTGCTCGACGACGAAACCGGGTCATCCAGCCTGGCGGCGAAACTGAGCAGGCGGGCAAGCAGAAGCAGAGTCCTGCGGCCACCCTCTGTCGAGGCGGCGCTGGCAAAGAGTCTCAGAAGCTGCTTCCCCTGCGCGGTAAGAAAAAAATTGGCCAGAGGGGTCCCATAGTGAGGCGTCGAAATGGTGATCGCCGTTCTGGTCTTTTTCAGGACGAGTCCCCAGTTGCCGTTCATCCCGACGCAACGCGAAAGCAGCAACCGGACGTCGAGGCCGCCGGTCGAGTGGCCGACAAAGTGGATCTCGTCGGCCTGAAGTCCACCTGTCTTCTGTACCG
>JAGOFO010000182.1 GCA_017997155.1 Myxococcota bacterium | reverse complement strand
CAGGGCATTTCGATACCGATGCCGATCGGGCTCGCAGCTTCAATCCCGGGACCTGTGGTCGATGTCGGTCTGCGGCCCCATGAACTTGGCCTTGCCCCGACCGAAGGCGGGTCCGTCGACGCGGTCGTGGATCTGGTCGAGACGCTTGGGTGGGACGCGCTCGTCCACGCCCGGTGCGGCGATATCCCGGTGCTGGCACAGCTTGAAGCGCACGATGCCTCGGGGTTGACCCATGGAACTCCAATCCGGCTGTGGACCGCGCCCGGGGCCGTCAAGCTGTTCAACTCCGAAACGGGCGCGGCACTGAAATCCGGGGGTGCGGCGTGAAGCGATGGATGACGATGGGGCTTGTCCTGGTCGCGCTGATGGGCGTGTCCCTGGAAAGCAACGCGGCCGTCCCGGCTTCGGTCCCGCTTCGCCTGTGGCACTCCTACCGAGGCGCCGAACGCGACGCGCTGGAGCAGGTGGTCGTGGACTTCGGGCGACTTCATCCGGAGTGGCCGGTGGAACTGCTTGCCGTGCCGTATGACGCGTTCGCCAACAAACTTACGTCCGCGATTCCGCGCGGCAACGGGCCGGATGTGTTCATCGCCGCGCATGAACGTCTTGGCGACTGGGCCGAAAGTGGTCTTGTCGCGCCGCTCTCCGGGGATGACGGGCTCTGGGGCGCGTTCTTTCCCGCAACGGTCTCGGCGGTCACCTGGAAGTCGACTCCCCACGGATATCCGCTGGCGTTCAAATCCCTGGCCCTGTTCGTGCGTGACGACCTGATCGGCGGGTCCGTCCCGGCGGACACCGATGCGATGGTCGCCACCTGTCGTGGTTTCGCAAAGGACCGTCCAGGCAGTTTCTGCATCGCGTGGGAGGCCGGCAGTTTCTATCACCACGCCCCGTGGCTGTTCGGATTCGGTGGCGGGATCCTTGATGACAAGGGCACGCCCGTTCTGGACCGGCCGGAAAACGCGGCATCGATCGCCTTTGTGAGAGACCTGACAAACGAAGGTTTTCTGCCTCAGGAACCAACCTCGGCCCTGGTCACGCAGTTGTTCAACGAGGGGCGCGTCGCCATGGTCGTCAACGGCCCGTGGTTCCTGGGTGAACTGGCCCAGGGCGTCCCCTATTCGGTCCACCCCCTGCCGCGCGTGTCCGCGACCGGCGGCGCGACGACGCCGTTTCTGACCGTGGATGCGGCCATGGTGTCCGCCCGTTCGCTGCAACCCGAAGCCGCGCGCGCCCTGGCCCGTTTTATCGCCGTGCAGGGCGCCGCCACGCGTCTTGTCGACGCAAAACAGGTGGTGGCCCTCGAATCGGCCTTCGACTCCCCCGGGGTCACGGTCGATCCTATCGTCCTGCAGTTTCGTGATGCCTCGGCCCTGGCGATCCCGATGCCGAACGTTCCGGTCATGCGCGCCGTATGGGAACCGGCTTCCCAGGCCCTGCGTTCCGCGCTGCGCGGCGCCACCGAACCGGCGGACGCCCTTAAGGCCGCGTCCAAGCGCATATCGATAGCCACCCGCCCCAGGCCGGCGGCCGCGAATCCGTTGCCCGCGATGGTCGGTCTGGTCATCGTCGGCATCGGCGCGCTGATCTGGGCCGCCCGGCGCTTCCGGCGCGACGACACCTGGTCGCGGATGCGCGCCTCGTCGCACGCCTACGCCTTCCTGGCTCCGGCCGCGATCGCGACAGCGGTGCTCGTCTTAGTTCCGTTTGCCGTCGGCACCGGCGTCGCGTTCTTCTCGCACTACCAGGGTGAATTCACCTACGTCGGTCTGTCGAACTTTATCAACATCCTGGGCAGCACCGACTACGCGGTCACCGACCCGCTCTCGTTCTGGTTCACGCTGGCCGTGACGATCATGTGGACCATCGTGAACGTGTTCCTTCACGTTTCGATAGGTGTCGCCCTGGCGTTGGCCCTGCGTCGTCCCTGGATGAAGCTTCGCGGCGTGTACCGCGTCCTGCTGATAGTTCCCTGGGCCGTTCCCAACTACATCACGGCCCTGATCTGGAAGGGGATGTTCCACAAGCAGTTTGGCGCGATCAACGGCCTGCTCTCGTGGATCGGCCTTGAACCTGTTTCATGGTTCAGCCACTTCTGGACATCGTTCGCCGCCAACGTCGCTACCAACACCTGGCTGGGATTCCCGTTCATGATGGTCGTCACGCTTGGAGCGCTGCAGTCGATACCGGCCGAGTTGGAGGAGGCCGCGGAGATCGATGGCGCAAGCGCCTTCCAGCGCTTCTTCTCGATCACGCTGCCCCTGTTGAAGCCCGCGCTGCTGCCCGCCGTTATCCTGGGCGGCGTGTGGACCTTCAACATGTTCAACATCATCTACCTGGTCAGCGCCGGCGAGCCGGATGGCGCCACCGAGATCCTGATCACCGAGGCCTACCGCTGGGCGTTCTCGCGGCAGGAACAGTACGGATATGCCGCCGCCTATGCGACGCTGATCTTCTTGTTCCTGCTGGCCTGGAGCCTTGCAGCCGGCCGTCTGCAAAGGAGGACCAAATGAACCGTCGCCCGACCTGGCTGGTCGCGATCGGTTGGAATCTGGCGCTGGTCGCCGTGTGCGCCGTGACGCTGTATCCGGTCCTCTGGGTACTCAAGATGGCTCTGACGCCGTCACAGGCGTTCGACATGTCGCCGATTCCATTCCCGTCGACCTTCAGTTTGTCGAACTTCCAGGATCTGGTCACCTCGACCGACATGGCCGGAAACTGGCTGTTCGGACACTGGCTGTTCAATTCGGTCGTCGTGGCCGTTGCTACCACGCTGCTGAGTCTGGCCCTTGCCACGACAGCCGCCTACGCGTTCTCGCGCTTCGTCTTTCCCGGCCGCCGGCTCGGAATGACGCTCTTTCTGGTCACTCAGATGTTCCCCGGCGTCGTGATGGCGATTCCACTGTACCTTTTGCTGGACGCCATGAACCTGCTGGACAGCATGGTCGGTCTGACGCTTGTCTACGCCACGACCGCCATTCCGTTCTGTGTCTGGATGATGAAGGGGTATTTCGACACGATCCCGAAGGATCTGGAAGAGGCCGCTGTAATGGACGGCGCCGGTCGATGGACCATGTTCTTCCGGATCATCCTGCCCCTTGCGCGTCCAGCGCTGGTCGTGACCGCGCTGTTTTCTTTCATGACCGCCTGGAATGAGTTCATCCTGGCCGCGACCTTCCTGGGTGATGAGACGTCGTTCACGCTGCCCGTGGCGTTGCAGCGATACGTGGGCGACTACTCGACGGAATGGGGCCATTTCGCGGCTGGCGCGATCCTTGTCAGCGCACCTGTCATGGCCTTGTTCTTCGCGCTGCAGCGGCACCTGATCGGTGGACTGACCGCCGGCGGCGTCAAGGGTTGACCAGGTATATTTTTCGACAATGTCTCAAGCATCATTGATTCGCGACTGCTCAATGGCTACGATCGCCGCGGATTGTGTATACAGTTTCCATTCACAGGGGCTTTCGGCGCGGCTGTGGTGACAGTGCCGCTCCGGTGAAGATGTAATAATGCCCGCGGTTATACTTGTCTGTGTGTTTCTTGCGCTCGACCTGGTGATGGTCCTGGTCGGTGGCGGAAGGTCGTCGACCGCCGTGACAGGCTTCATGCTGGTCGGCGCCGCTGGATATTCGCTGCTCTGGCCGCTGTTTGCGGCGGTGTTGTCCGGCGTGGACCGTGTGGTCCGTGATCGGGATTGCGTCCGCCTGTTCGTTCCGTGGATCGCCGCGTTGATTGCCCTGCCTGTCGTGACCTGGGTCGCATTCCAGATTACTTCGGGCGACGGGATCTCTGCTTCCAGGTACGTGTGGCCTCTGCGCATAGGCGGCATCGTGGCCGGGATGGCATATGCCTGGGCTGCCGCCCGTCTGCTTCCAGCCGCGCGGAACCGACTTCTCTTCAGGGCTCTGGCCGTTGCTGTTCTGTTTGGCACCGGCGCCGTCTTCCTGGCTGTCGCCATGTTCGAACCGGTCGCGTACGCCGAGGTCCACCGTGTTCTGGTCGCCATTGCCACACTGCTTCTGGGAGGCGCCTTCGCACTGGCCCTGCCCGCGTTGCCAGGCGGGCGCTCCCGGCTGTTTACTGAAATCGCCGCCGCGATCGTCGTGGTCGTGTTCTGCTCGGGGCTGGTTATCGCGAGGAATTCCGACCGGAAGGATGAGGCGATGATGACGGTCTGGCGGCACACGGTGGTCGCCCGTCAGTGGCAGTATCCCCTTTCGATGCTTTTTCCCCCGGACGTGTCCTCGTCCGACAAGGCCGAACTGGATAAGACGCCGCCGGTTCCGGCCTGGTCAGGGGCGCCCTTCAAAGGTAAGAACGTCGTGGTGGTTGTGATGGACGCCTTCCGCGACGACAGGATCGGCATGAAAATCGACGGAAAGCCCCTGACGCCAAACATCAGTCGGCTGGTCGACGAGAGCGTCAGATTCAGGGGGGTCACCAACTATACTCACACGCTGGGCTCCCTCCGTTCCGTTTCGGTGGGCAGCTGGAACGTTCCGGTCGGAGAACTCGGCTTCAAGAAGAGCGAAAAAGGACCCAG
>JAGOFO010000030.1 GCA_017997155.1 Myxococcota bacterium | reverse complement strand
CTTTTTTGTATCTGGACTCTTATCAGCGGCGAATACCATTCAAGCGGTTCATCGATTCCTTAAACATCCAGGCGAGTTCCTCGTGTTCACTGGTCGATTCGGCGGCCTTCTGAACAGCCGCGATGGCGGCGGGGTCGCCCATGATGCCCAGGCCCAGGGCGATACTCGCCTTTGCCCAGGGATCCTTCTCCGATTCCATCGCGTTGATCATGGGAGCAAGCGCGGATTTGTCAGCGATTATGCCGAGGTAGGTCGCGGCCATGGCACGCGTGTGCTTTGACGGGGCTCCCGACAGCAGGGACAGAAGGCCGGGCACCGCGGCCGTGTCGGGTTCGCTGCGCGGGGTCAGTTCATTCCTGTCGGAAGAGCCGAGCACGAACAGATCACAGGCCTTTTCGGCGTCGTCAATGCCGCCATTGCCGCCCTTAAGCCATTCGCCCAGGGGCACGGACCTGTTGAAGGGTTCCCAGGCCGCATTGCCGGGAAACGTCACAGAAACGGTCGATTCCACGGAGACTTTGTGCGTCACTATCGCAAAGTCTCTGCCCGAGTCGATGTTGACCATGGCGGCCGGTTCGGCCGAATCTTCGCCAACGAATACCAGGGCATTCAGGGTGGAATGAACCGACAGGCTCTGACATGACGCTGCCTGCGGGTCGACCGTTCCCGATGCGGCCGGGGGAATAATTCGAATAACCGCGGTCCCGAATTCCGGCGAAGGTGGAACATCGATGCGCTCGACGCCGTGGCCCGGCTCAATCTCGGCACCAGGAAGCACGATTCCGTTCCTGTTCATCGAAGCGTAGAAACTGGACGCCAGTGAAGGATTGGAACTGCCGGCATACGAGAACCACTCAATCAGATTGTCCCGGGACGGATCGGCTCCGCTCGATGCCGCCTGCCCGGCGTTTCCGTCCGGGCCTTCCGGTCTCGCCATCGAAACTGGTTCATCGACCCCGGAGGAGCAACCGACGAACCCGGTCACGAGCAGGCCGGCCCAAATCAGGCCGGTAAAACGGGACAGCGATTCGAGCCGGAACGTGGTCAGCTTGGCAGACATGCGACCTCCGCGATTATTCCAATGACATCAAGATAGTTCAGCATCCCCGGTCCGGTGTCAATGCTCAATGAAGTCTTTCCACGCGGCTTGCCGACCGGCCGCGATCAGGGGCGACCAGGGAAATTTTGTGTTCATCATTGAACTGGACGGCCAGACCTGCAAGAATCCGAAATCGCCGCCGCAGGGCAGGCGGGTACCTACGCAGTCTTTAGGAGGCATCCGATGTTCAAGGAACACCCGAAAGGCTTGATAGTCGCGTTTTTCGCCAACATGGGCGAGAGATTCGGCTTCTACACCATGATGGCCATCCTGGTCCTTTTTCTTCAGGCCAAGTACGGTCTGAATTCGGACAGGGCAGGCGCCATCTACAGCGTGTTCTACTTCCTGATCTATGCGCTGGCGCTGGTCGGCGGCATCATCGCCGATAAGACCCGCAACTATAAGGGTACCATCCAGGTCGGTATCATCACGATGTTCATCGGGTACGTGCTGCTGGCCATCCCCGGAATGGGTCTGCCTTTCGCGTTGCTGGGCCTTTTCACAATCGCCCTCGGCAACGGTCTGTTCAAGGGCAACCTGCAGGCGGTAGTCGGCCAGATGTACGATGATCCCAAGTACAGCAAGCTGCGCGACTCCGCCTTCTCGCTGTTCTACATGGGCATCAACATCGGCGCGGTCTTCGCGCCGAACGCCGCCAGGCTTGTCCGCAACTGGTTCCTGGGACAGCACGGATTGAAGTACGACGCTGACCTGCCGGCCCTGTGCCATCGTTACCTCAATTCCCTTGGCGACGTCAGTGCCCCCGCTCAGGCGTTTACCCCTCCAGACGGAAACGTTCTTGTCCTGCAGGGTTTCGCCGACACGGTCAATGCCGCCCCGGTGGGGGATCTGGCCACGTTCGTTCCGGAGCGCATGTCGGCGTTAATGACTCCGGTGCCGGGCATCGGTCAGCGCCTTCAGGAGGTTGCGGCGAAGGTTACCTCGACAGGCGTCGAGAACCTCGAGGAGTTCGCCAGGAATTATCTGGACGTGTTTTCCACCGGTTACAATCTCGCTTTCGGCATCGCCGCCGTCGCGATGGTGATCTCCCTCGTGACTTTCCTGGTCTTCAAGAGACTGCTGCCAGACCGCAAGAGCTCGGCGGCCGCGACAGGCTCGGCCGAGGCCATGCCCTGGGACGTCGAGAAGAAGCGCCTGATGGCGCTTGGTCTTGTGTTTCTGGTCGTCATCTTCTTCTGGATGTCGTTCCACCAGAACGGACTCACCCTTACATTCTACGCCCGTGACTACATCGCCAAGGGCGTCGACCCCCTCAACTACCTGGTGTTCGATATCAGAGGGCTTCTGTTGATCGCCGGCATGATCCTGGGTGTCGTTTACGCCGTCAGAAAGGGCAAGGCGCTCAACCGGGCGCTCGGCGCGGCGTGCGCAGTCGCCTCCGCGGCTCTGATGTTCCTGCTCTTCCGTTCGTACGAGCCGGCCGCAGCCGGTACCGACCTGGCCGGCAAGATGCCGCTCGAACCCGAGATCTTCCAGCAGTTCAATCCGTACTTCGTCGTGTTCCTGACGCCGGTTGTCGTCGGCCTGTTCACGTGGCTGCGTTCGCGTGGAAAGGAACCGTCGACCCCGCACAAGATCGGAATCGGCATGATCCTGGCCGCCACCGGCTTCGTGCTGCTGGCCATTTCCTCGATCGGACTGATTCCCCCGGTCGATCTGAACGGCAGCCCGACTCCTGATCGCGTCTCCCCGAACTGGCTGATCTCGACTTATTTTGTGCTCACGGTGGCCGAACTCTTCCTTAGCCCGATGGGGCTGTCGTTCGTTTCCAAGGTCGCGCCGCCCCGATTCCAGGGCCTGATGCAGGGCGGTTGGCTCGGGGCCACGGCAATCGGCAACCAGCTCCTGGTGGTCGGCGCTATCGCCTGGGGCCGCCTGGATCTGTGGATGGTCTGGGGCCTGTTCATCGTCTGTTGTCTTATTTCGGCGACCGTCATTTTCTCGATGTCGAAATGGCTCAACGCCATGACAAGCGCCGGTACCGCGCAGCCTCAGCCTGCCCCCGCAAGCGCCGGCAAGTCCGGTTCCGAATCCTGATGGAGCATTGAAGCATGTCAATAGTACTGGCCTTTCTGACCGCGGTCCTGTGGGGCTTCGGCAATGTGTTCCAGAAGCAGGGTATGACGACCAGCTTTCCGAAGATCACTCTGAGGAAGTTCTTCAGTCAGATTCCGACCATCATTAAAACGCTGTTCACCAACTGGCTGTGGTTGATCGGCACGTCGATGATGGCAGTCGGGGCAGTGTTGTACGTGGTGGCTCTCGGTCTGGGTGGCGACGTGTCGGTTGTTCAGCCGATCCTCTGCCTCGCGGTCGTCGTGTCCGCTCTCGTAGGCGTCATCTGGCTGAAGGAGAAGGTCAACGGCCTCGAATGGTTCGGCATCTTCACGGTGTTCGTCGGGGTTGCGATGGTCAGCGTGGTCAAGTCATCGGGCGGCTCGTCGATGCCCGGGGTCATGCCGACAGTCATATTCTTCTCGACGGTCGCCGGGTTGGCCGGGGCGGCATTCCTTCTGGGACGCATTGGAATCAGTCAGGAGTTTTCGCTGGCCGTATCCGCCGGTCTTGCATTCGGTCTGGCGAATCTGTCGGTGGCCACGCTCATGATTCTGTTCAATTCGTTTGATGCCGCCGTTCCGTTGTTTCCAGTCAGGGTCATCGGCCTTCTGACGGCCTTTCCGCTATATGGCATCATAGTGTTCAACCTGCTTGGCTCGGCCTTCTACCAGACGGCCTTCGCCAACGGTCGAGCCAGCATAGTCGCCTCTGTCTGCACGATCATAGGAAACACGGTCCCGATCATCGCCGCAGTGATGATCCTTGGCGAGAAGATCAGCGTGTTTCACGCAGTCGGAATCATCGTTGTTCTGGCCGGCGCCATCGTGCTCGCGATAGGCAACAGGAACCAGACGGTCGCCCAGATGGCATCGCAATCCCCCGGTTCCGTCAGACCCTGAAGGAGTTGACCATGGATATGACCGCATTGGACCTTCCACAAGAAGTGAGCGTGACGGTTCGCGGCCAGTCTTTCTCGACCAGCCGGGGAACACGGGTCAAGACCTTCCTGCGACGCTACTTTCCGGAAGAGGAACCGGACTGCCTCGGCGCCATCGTGAACAACAGGCTGGTTCACATCGAGGCCCCGATCGCGGATTCGTGCGAATTGACCCCGGTTACATACGCTGATTCCCACGGTGTCCGGATCTATCGTTCGACCCTTTCGATCATGCTGGGCGAGGCGGTCGCCAGGCTGTTTCCCGGTGCCGAACTCCGCATCGGTCAGTCCTTCGGGCGGTCCTTCTATTACGACGTGATCAAGGACGGAGGGTTGTCGTCCGAGGAACTGGCCGCGCTCGAGGCCGAGATGCGCGCGATGGTCTCCCGTAACGAAGCGCTGCATGTCGAGAGGGTTCCGCACAGGACGGCGGTCCGGATGTTCACCCAGGCCGGGCGTCATCATGCGGCAGGCCTGTTGAAGGTCGTGGTTCGCAAGTGGGTGCCCCTGGTCAGCATGGGAAAGAGGTTCGAACTCTGCCTGAACACGGTGGCGCCGACAGCCGGCAGCATAAGGCAGTTCAGGCTCGATCCGCTCGGGCCGGGCCTCGTCGTCAACATTCCCCGCCGGGGCCGGGTCGAGAACGAACCGGAACCGGTTTCGTGTCCGCCAAGTCTGTACAAGTCCTTCCGCGAGACCCGCAGGTGGAACTCGCTGGTTGGAATAGAGTCGATCTCCGACCTGAACAACGCGATTGTGGATGGGTCCGTTGGAGAGGTCATCAGGGTCTCGGAGGCGCTTCACGAGAGAAAGCTTGCTGCCATCGCCGACGAAATCGCGATGCGTGGCGCGCGTCTGGTCGCCGTTGCCGGTCCTTCGTCGTCTGGAAAGACGACCACGATCCGCCGCCTCAGCATGCAGCTCAAGGCGCTTGGACTCAAGCCGAAATCCATCTCGCTGGACGACTATTACAAGAATCGTGCGGACACGCCGCTCGACGAGTCCGGAGAGTATGATTTCGAGCATATTGAGGCCATCGATCTCGATCTGCTCAACGAACATCTTCAGGCCCTCCTTGCCGGCCGGACCATCCAGGCCCCGACTTTTTCGTTCCAGTCGGGGATGCGCAATTCGGTCACGACACCGATGAGCCTCGGAAAGAACGAGATTCTCCTTGTCGAGGGAATTCACGGCTTAAACGATCGGCTGACCCGCGCGGTGCCGGATGACGCGAAGTTCCGGGTGTTCTGCTCGGCGGTCACGCAACTGTGCATAGATGACCAGCACCGAGTCTTCACGACCGATATTCGACTGATCCGTCGGATCGTCCGGGATCGTCATTTTCGAGGATATTCGGCCACCGACACCCTGCGTCTATGGCCTCGCGTGCGCGCTGGTGAAAAGAAATGGATCTTTCCGTGGCAGGATCGCGCGGACGTCTTTTTCAACTCCGCCCTTGTTTATGAGCCGGCCGTCTTGAAGATGTTCGCGGAGCGCTTCCTGATAGAGGTTTCCGACGACGACCCGGTGTGGGTCGAGGCCGAGCGGCTGTTGAAGCTCCTGCGTTTCTTCGTGCCCGTGTTCACCGATGATGTGCCCGGCACTTCCATCATCCGGGAGTTTGTCGGCGAGTCCTCGTTCAGGTACTGATTCAGACGCTGTGTAACGACGCACAATTATTTCCGCAGGGGTATTCCAAACAGGTTCGCGCCCGTTTACAATCGCGCCGGCTCGCACGTCACGCGGGGTGAAGCGGGCGGCTGTTCATTTCTGGAGGATACCGTGCATATCATCAAGGGGATCAGGCGTCAGCGAACCGTTCTTTCAGTGCTGTTGTCGATGCTCGTCGTGATTGGGATGCCGGCGCTGGCCGCGGCGTCAGGCGCTGAGGGCGCCGAAGCCGCTCATGACTGGCCGTTCTACACGATCGTTCCTTTTGTGCTGCTGCTTCTGGCGATCGCCATCATGCCGCTCAAGTTCCCGCACTTCTGGGAAAGCAACCGCAACAAGGGAATCGTCGTTGCTGCCGTTTCGGCGCCCGTGCTGGTTTTCCTTCTGATCGTGAATCCGCGCGAACTGGTCGAGAAACTGCACGAATACCTTTCGTTCATCGTGCTTCTGTGGTCTCTTTATACCATATCGGGCGGCATCGTCCTTCGCGGCAACCTGAAGGCGACCCCCGGTGTGAACACGGCGTTCCTGGGCATCGGCGCGATCATCGCCAACCTCTTTGGAACCACCGGCGCGTCCATGCTGCTGATCAGACCGCTGCTGCGCACCAATCAGGAGCGCGAGCTCAAGGTTCACACGGTCGTTTTCTTCATCATTGTCGTTTCCAACATCGGCGGCTGTCTGACCCCCCTGGGAGACCCGCCGCTCTACATGGGATTCATGGACGGAGTACCGTTCCAGTGGACCCTGAAGCTGTGGCCGCAGTGGCTGCTGATGAACGGCCTGCTGCTGACTATCTACTACATCTGGGATTCGCGCCGCTACAAGCAGGAGAAGCCGGCGGCCCTGGCACTCGACACCGCCCAAAAGGTGCCGCTGCGAATCGACGGAAAGGTCAACATCGTCCTGATCCTGGGCGTTGTCGCCGCTGTCGCGTTGTCCGGGCTCGTGGTGGATTTCGCGATCGCCCGCGGTTGGGCGTCCGAGGCCGGCAAGGCAGCGCTGGGCGTCAAGGTTGGCTGGATGCGTGACGGGATACTGGTCGCGCTGGGCATCCTGTCGATCATCCTGACAAAGAAACAGTACCGCGAGGACAACGAGTTCAACTTCGGCGCGATCACCGAGGTGGCGGTTCTCTTTATCGGTATCTTCATCACGATGGTTCCCGCCCTGGTCATCCTGTCCGCCAACGGCGACGCCCTCGGCGTCAAGGAGCCGTGGCAGTTCTTCTGGATCACCGGCTCGCTGTCGTCGTTCCTGGACAACACGCCTACCTACCTGGTGTTCCTGGAACTGGCCAAGGAGACGATCGGTGTCGAGCACGCGGCAGAGGTCGCGCGACAAGGCGCCGAGATCCTGAAGGCGATCTCGCTGGGCGCCGTGTTCATGGGCGCCAACACCTACATCGGAAACGGTCCGAACTTCATGGTCAAGGCGATCGCCGAGGCGAAGGGCAGGGCCCACGTAGCCATGCCGTCTTTCGGCGGTTACATGCTGTACTCGTTCTGCATCCTTATCCCGCTGTTCATCATCATCACCCTGCTCAGCTTCGTGCTGAAGCTTCCGCTGTTCTACTGATTATTCAGGGTTTGTCTGATTCTCGTCGGTCTAACGGGGATTCGGAGCCGAGCGTCCGCGCGCGCTGCCTGGAGGCGGACCTTCCATGTCACGCGTGAAGAGCAGTCCTTCCGGCCTGAGGAACACGACAACGCGGCGCGGGAGTATGAATTGCTGTGGGCAGGCACCGGTCGAAAGGGCATTCGTCAGCGCCTGAATGTGCTTCCTCGAAAGTCCCAGGGGCTCGCCCGTGACCTGCTTGAACGCCTCCCGCACGGCGTAAGGCGCGATGTCGGCTGGAACGCTTGCCCTGACCAGGAAGCGATCCGCATCGATCCTGGCAACATGAGGCGCGGTGACGGCATCGACAAGCCGGCCGAGGGCGGCGGCGTCGCCCGCAAGACCCGCCAGAAGCCCCTCGATGCCAGGATTGAACTCCCTGAGCATCGGCATCAGGCTGCCGCGAATCCTGTTCCTGAGGAAGTATTCATCCGAGTTTGAGTCGTCCTCGACATGGGCGAATCCGCGATCTTTCGCGTATTGACGCACCTGGGCGGCGGTAAGGCCAAGCATCGGCCTCACCAGCCCGTCATCGGTTCTGGCCGCGACGCCTGCCAGCCCGAGTGGTCCGGTCCCACGGATCATCCTCATCAGGACCGTCTCTGCCTGATCTGTCATCGTGTGACCCGTCGCCACGGCCTCCAGCCCGTTTTCGTTCGCCATGCGAAAGAGTTCACGGTACCTGGCGAGCCTGCCCGCGTCCTCGATCGACCTGCCTTCGTCGCCCGCGATGGTCGGCACGTCGACGCGGGCGATGAAACAGCGCAGCCCGAGGTCCGCGGCCAGCCTGGCGACGAATGCCTCGTCCCGCCCGGCCTCCGCGCGTATTCCGTGGTTCACGTGTCCGACCGCGATTTCGATGAGGCCAAGCTCGTCCGCCGATTCCGCGAGAAGGTGCAGCAGGACCACAGAATCCGCGCCGCCGGAGACGGCCGCCAGAACGGAACGCCTGTCCCTGAACAGGCCACCGCAACGGCAAAATTCGACCATCATGGCGCGCGGGTCAGAAAGACGGTGCATCAACTGTCTCCGTCGCCGAATCGGGCGGGGGTGTGGCCGGTGGGGGAGTCAACGATGCAACAAAGGTGAAGCGGTTGCCCGAGTAGGACTCCCTGATGGCTATTCCGCACGGGACACCCTGCCTGTCGAAGAGGACGGTGCCCGGAGGAAGTGTTCCCGGAACCATGAAGAAGGAATCCATTGGAAAAGGCGCGCGTTCGGTGACCACCGTCTCGGTCAGGACCGTCATTCCCGGTGTAACCGGAGTCACGGAGAACAGATTCCTTTCCAGGTCCGGACCGGTAATCGAGCCCGGCTGGAAAGGTGGGTGCTTCAAGACGCCTGCCAGACTTTCGGGCAGCGAGAGACGGGTAAGGCCCGCGGCCTGGTCCTCGGTCACGACCTTGACCGGAACTCGGTTCTCTCCGTCCGGGGGCATGGCCGTGATCGCGGATGCCTCGGTCACCAGGTAGAACGATGTAACGATCAGGGGACGTCCGTCAACCATGGCGACGACACCCTGGCCGAATCGATGCGCGACCATGGCCGGATCCTCAAAGGCACCCGGTCGCGGAGTAATGTCGAGGTACACGACGGAAGCGGACAAATCAGCCTTCATCGCCTCGTGCGCCGCGTAATCAATCGGGATGGTGGAGACCTGCGCGCTGGCCGTCACACCCGTGAGTGCGACGACGACCGTCGCCAGACATGCCGCGACAAGGCGGATACGCCTTGAATATCGTTGGGAAAAAATCGGAAATCCTGTTCTGCTGGATGACGCAATCATGGGCCGTAGTCTAGCAGACTGGGCCGTACCCTGTTCAAAGTAATGAACGACAGTGAAATTCGCCTTGACTTCGCTAAGAACCGCTCTAAAATATCCTGCCCTTTGTTGGGGGCGATTACCCGGATTTCGGCGGACGGCCGGACCGTGAGTGATCGCGGTGGAACCTGTCCCCCGCTGTGTCGGGTGGATTCGGGTCGGGTCTAAACGGAGACGGTGATGCCGACAATTAACCAGCTTATCAGGAAGGGCCGCTCGAACAAGTCCAAGAAGACCAGTTCGCCGGCTCTGCAGTCCTGCCCGCAGAAGCGCGCGGTCTGCACAAGGGTCTACACAACCACGCCCAAGAAGCCGAACTCCGCAATGCGGAAGGTGGCGAAGGTTCGTCTGACGAACGGGTTCGAGGTCATCGCCTACATCCCTGGCGAAGGTCACAACCTCAGCGAACACTCGCAGGTTCTTGTTCGCGGCGGTCGTGTGAAGGACCTCCCCGGTGTTCGCTATCACATCGTTCGTGGAACCATGGATGCGAAGGGTGTTGACGGTCGTCAGCGGAGTCGCTCCAAGTACGGCACTAAGAAGGCCAAGAGCGTCAAGTAGAACGGAGGCTCAAATGCCCAGGCGCAGAAGAAGCGAGAAAAGAGAAGTGTTCCCGGACGCGCGTTACGGGGACTGGCTGGTCGCGAAGTTCATCAACCACCTGATGAAGTGTGGCAAGAAGAGCGTCGCCGAGGCCACTTTCTACGAATCGATGGACGTTATCGCCCAGAAGACCAATGAAGATCCGCTCAAGATCTTCAAGCGCGCTGTTGAGACGATCAAGCCGCAGGTCGAGGTCAAGTCCCGCCGCGTTGGCGGAGCGACCTACCAGGTCCCGGTCGAAATCCGTCCCGAAAGGAAGACCGCGCTGGCGATTCGCTGGCTGCTTGGCTACTCCAGGGCCAGGTCCGAGAAGGGTATGGTTCAGAAGCTGTCGGCCGAGATCATCGACGCCTTCAACGGTCGTGGCAACTCGATCAAGAAGCGTGACGATACGCACCGCATGGCCGAAGCGAACAAGGCGTTTGCGCATTACCGCTGGTAGGCGGTTGTAACCGGGGTTAACTGACGTGGCGGAAGCATACGACATCAGTCGAATTCGAAACATCGGCATCATGGCCCACATCGATGCCGGTAAGACGACGACTACCGAACGTGTGCTGTACTACACCGGCTCGTCGCATCGCCTCGGAAACGTCGATTCCGGCGACACGCAGATGGACTGGATGGAGCAGGAACAGGAGCGCGGCATCACGATAACCTCCGCCGCGACCACCTGCTTCTGGCGGGAGGCGTCGATCAATATTATCGACACCCCCGGACACGTGGACTTCACGGTCGAGGTTGAGCGGTCACTGCGCGTCCTTGATGGCGGAGTCGTGGTCTTCTGCGCGGTCGGTGGCGTTCAACCGCAGTCTGAGACGGTTTGGCGCCAGGCCGACAAGTACCGTGTTCCCAGGCTTGCCTTCGTCAACAAGATGGACCGGACCGGCGCGGACTTCCGTCGCGTGGTCGGTCAGATCCGCTCGAAGCTTCGGGCCCGTGCTGTTCCGATGCAGATTCCGATCGGGTCCGAATCCGCGTTCCGCGGCGTCGTGGACCTGGTTGAAATGCAGGCATACATCTGGGATCAGGATGTGCTCGGCTCACGCTTCTCGATCGTCCCGATTCCGAGTGAACTCGCCGCTGCAGCCGAAGAGGCGCGCTTCGAGATGATCGACTCGGTCGCGGAATACGACGACGAGGTTCTGACCAAGTACGTCGCGGGCGAGCATCTGTCGATCCAGGAAATTCGAACCGCAGTCCGCGCTGCGACGCTCGCATGCGAGGTCATTCCGGTTTTCTGCGGTTCTTCTTTCCGCAACAAGGGCGTTCAGGCCCTGCTGGACGGCGTGGTCGACTACCTTCCTTCCCCGGCTGACCTGCCCCCGGTCAAGGGCGTGCGCGTCAACAAGGAAGGCGAATCGATCGAAGAGATCAGGTCCTGCTCGGACCATGAGCCCTTCTGCGGACTCGCGTTCAAGTTGATGAACGATCCGTTCGTCGGCCAGCTCACGTTCGTCCGTGTGTACTCGGGCGTTCTGAAGGCCGGCGAGACTGTCTATAACGCCAGCAGCGACAGGCGCGAGCGGTGCAACCGGCTCGTCAGGATCCACGCGAACAAGCGTGAGGAAGTCTCGATTCTGCGTGCCGGTGAGATCGGGGGAGTGGTCGGGCTGAAGGGCACCATCACTGGCGATACCCTCTGCGACGAGAGCCACCCGGTTATTCTCGAGACGATGCAGTTCCCGGAACCGGTTGTGAACATCGCGCTCGAGCCCGATTCCGGCAATGATTCCGACAGGCTTTTCGGTGCTCTCCGCAGACTTGGTCTGGAAGACCCGACATTTAAATACAGAGTCGACGAGGAAACCGGTCAGACGATCATCTCCGGCATGGGTGAACTCCATCTGGATATCATCGTGGATCGGCTTCGTCGCGAGTTCGGCGTGAAGACACGCGTCGGACAGCCGCAGGTCTCCTACCGCGAGACCGTAACCCGCCCGGCAGAGGCCGAGGTTCGTTACGTCAAGCAGACTGGTGGCCACGGTCAGTACGCACACGTAGTCATGGATATTGAACCTCTCGAGCGCGGTGGCGGCATCGTGTTCGAGAACGCCACCGTTGGCGGCGTGATTCCCAAGGAATTCATGCCCGCGATTGAAAGGGGCGTCAGGGAATCGGCGGCCGCTGGAGTCCTTGCGGGATTCCAGGTCATCGATTTCAAGGTAAGGGTCACCGACGGTTCATTCCACGAGGTTGACTCTTCCGAAATGGCGTTCAAAGTAGCCGGCTCGATGGCGATCAAGGATTTGGTCGCCCGCGGGAAGCCGGTCATCCTCGAGCCCGTAATGGCGCTTGAGGTGACGGTTCCCGCCGAATACCTCGGTGATGTCCTGGGGAACCTGTCAAGCAGGCGTGCCCGGGTTGTGAGGGTGGATACTTCGGACAGTCTGCACGTCGTGGGCGCCGAGGTTCCGCTCGGGGAAATGTTCGGTTATGTCACGGAACTGCGATCCCTGTCCCAGGGGCGTGGAACCCAGACAATGGAATTCCTGCATTACGCACCCGCTCCTGCGGAAGTTCAGATGCGCGTAATCAACGCGGGGAGGAGCACCTAGAATGGCGACTCAGAGGATTCGCATCCGGCTGAAGGCCTACGACCACAAGATTCTCGATCAGTCTGTGGGCGAAATCATCAGTACCGTCAGGAAGACGGACGCGCGGGTGGCCGGCCCGATACCGCTGCCGACCAAGATCAGTCGGTACACGGTTCTCCGTTCTCCGCACACGGACAAGAAGAGCCGTGAGCAGTTCGAGATCAGGACCCACAAGAGGCTGATCGACATTCTCGATCCGACCCAGCAGACGCTTGATGCGCTGACTAAGCTGGATTTGAGCCCGGGTGTTGACGTGGAGATTAAGGCTTAGGCCTTCGATGGTGGCGAGGTAGTTATGCCTACGATGGATGTTTTCGATCTCAACCGAAAGAAGGTTGGTGAAATCGAGCTGTCGGACGAGATCTTCGGCGCCGAGTCGCGTGCGTACCTGTACCACGCGGTTATCCGTGCCCAGCTTCTCTCCAAGCGGCAGGGAACGGTCAAGACAAAGAAGCGCGGCGAGGTTGCCGGTTCGACGCGCAAGGTCTTCAGGCAGAAGGGCACGGGTCGCGCTCGTAAGGGCGACAGCCGTTCCCCGCTGTACCGTCGCGGCGGCGTGATCTTCGGACCGCAGCCCCGTGAATGGGACGTCAAGGTGCCGAAGAAGGTCAAGAGGGCGGCTCTCATCTCCGCGCTTTCCGATCGCGTTCGCGAGGGCGGGTTCACCGTCGTCGATTCCGCGAAGCTCGGCGAGATCAGGACGAAGAGGGTGGCGGGCGTGATGGACGCGTTCAAGATGAACAGCGTGCTGTTCGTGGACGTGGAAAACAGGGAGCTGTCCCTGTCCTGCCGTAACCTGCCGACGGCCAAGTTCCTGTCCAGCAGCGGCCTGAATCTGTTCGACGTGCTGAAGTACGCGAACCTGGTCGTTACGAAGGACGCCGTTGCTGCAATAGAAGGAGCGTTGAAATCATGAAAAGTCCGTTTGACGTGATTCGGCGCCCGATCATCACCGAGAAGGCGAACGTCGACAAGGAGCGCCGCAACACCTATCACTTCGAGGTTCCGCTGAAGGTGGGCCGTCAGGAGATCAGGGAAGCGGTCGAGGCCGTTTTCCAGGTGAAGGTCGAAGCGGTCAGGACCAGCATCGTTCGCGGCAAGCAGAAGCGCGTTGGTCGCCACGTGGGCCGCCGTCCGGACTGGAAGAAGGCGATTGTCACCCTCCGCGAGGGCGACACGATTGACCTTTTTGAGGGTGTTTGATCTTCACGGGGCCAGAAGGCCGACTGGGAGCTGAAAGATGGGACTGATTAAGTACAAGCCGACTTCAGCGGGAAGGCGTGGGATGGAGGGCGACAATTTCGCCGACATCACCAGCTCCAAGCCCGAGAAGAAGCTGACGACCGGCGCCAGTGACAGGGGTGGCAGGAACAACTACGGCCGGATTACCTCCAGGCATCGTGGTGGCGGCCACAAGAAGCTTTTCCGTCTGGTTGATTTCAAGCGTGACAAGGAGAACGTGCCAGCCAGGGTGGCGACGATCGAGTACGATCCGAACCGCTCGGCCCGCATCGCCCTGCTGAACTACGCCGACGGCGAGAAGAGGTACATCCTCTGCCCGGCCGGCGTTGAGGTGGGTGATACGATCATCTCCGCTACGCACGCCGAGATCCGTCCGGGAAACTGCCTGCCGCTCAGGTCGATTCCGCAGGGCTCGCAGGTTCACAACGTTGAGCTGAAGCCTGGTCACGGTGGACAGCTTGTCCGCTCGGCTGGCGGCTCTGCGCAGGTGATGGCGTTCGAGGGTATCCACTGCCTGCTGCGCATGCCGTCCGGCGAACTCCGCAAGGTGCTCGCTGATTGCAGGGCGACTCTGGGCGAAGTCTCGAACCGCGAGCATGAGAGCATGTCGATCGGCAAGGCCGGCCGCAACCGCTGGAAGGGCATCAGGCCCCAGAGCCGCGGCGTGGTTATGAACCCGGTCGATCATCCGATGGGCGGTGGTGAAGGCAAGACCTCCGGTGGACGTCATCCGTGCACCCCGTGGGGCAAGCCGACAAAGGGCTATAAGACTCGGCACGTCACGAGGACTGATCGTCTCATCGTGAAGCGCTGCAACGCGAAGTAGAACGGAGTAGGACATGCCCAGGTCAGTAAAGAAGGGACCGTTCATTGACAAGCATCTGGTCGAAAAGATCGAGACCCAGATTCGCTCTGGCAAGAAGCGGACAGTGCAGACGTGGTCCAGGCGTTCCGTGATTCTTCCGGAAATGGTGGGCCTCAATTTCGCCGTTCACAACGGCAAGAAGTTCATCCCCGTGTTCGTGACCGAAAACATGGTCGGACACAAGCTCGGGGAATTCGCCCCCACGCGTACGTTCCACGGACATTCCGGGGCGGACAAGAAGGGTAAGGCGCCTGGATCGGCGACCACGAAGAAGTGAGGAAGGGCCAGATGGAAGAACACGTCGTCAGAGCTGTTGCCCGCTACATCCGGATGTCGCCCCGCAAGGTGCGCACGGTCGCGAATGAGCTGCGCGGCAAGCGTGTGGACGAGGCCAACGCGATCCTGGGGTTCGCCCAGAGGGCCGCTGTTGAGCCGCTGTACAAGGTGATCAACTCGGCGGTCGCCGCTGCGAAGCAGGCCGGCAATTTCGATGTTGACAGCTTGTACGTGAAGGAAATCTTCGTGGACAAGGGTCCCGTGGTTAAGCGCGGCCATCATCGGTCCCGCGGCATGGTCTACAGGATCAACAAGTTCATGAGCCACGTTACCGTGGTTGTTGGCGAGAAAGAGTAGGAGGACGCCGTGGGGCAGAAGACGCATCCAATCGGATTCCGTATTCCGTATATCAAGAACTGGAACTCGCGCTGGTACGCGGACAAGAACTACGGCCGCTGGGCCTTCGAGGATCTGCAGATCCGCAAGACCGTCAGGCAGATGATGGGCGCAGCCGGGATTTCGTCGGTTCAGATTGAACGGACCGCCAGCAAGGTGAAGGTATACATCTTCACGGCACGGCCCGGTGTCGCGATCGGTCCGAAGGGCAAGAACATTGAGAGCCTCAAGCTCGCCCTTTCGAAGCTGACGACCCAGGAAGTGGTTCCGTACATTCAGGAAGTCAGGAAAGCCGAACTGGACGCGCAGCTCGTATCGGAGTCCGTGGCCCAGCAGCTTGAACGCCGCATCAGCTTCCGTCGCGCCACGAAGCGCGCCGTCGGCCTGGCGATCAAGGGCGGCGCCAAGGGTATCAAAATCCGCTGCTCGGGACGTCTCGGCGGAGCCGAAATGTCCAGGGTTCTGTGGTATCGCGAAGGTCAGGTCCCGCTGCACACACTGCGTGCCGATATCGACTATGGTTTCTCGGAAGCGAGCACCACGTTCGGAAAGATCGGCGTCAAGGTCTGGGTGTACAAGGGCGAGGTCCTGAAGAAGTAGTCGGTCGCTTGGATTTCGAGGGGCGTCCCTTGGACGGTCCCGGGAGGTAGGGAGATGCTTTCTCCGTCGAGAGTTAAACACCGGAAGCAGGCGAAGGGCAAGATGCGCGGGATCGCTTACCGCGGTTCCGACGTGTCCTTCGGCGACTACGGTCTTCAGGCCACGGAGTGCGGGTGGCTTACCGCGCGTCAGATCGAGGCAGGGCGAATCGCGATGACCCGTCACGTCAAGCGTGGCGGTCAGGTCTGGATTCGCGTGTTCCCGGACAAGCCGATCAGCAAGAAACCGCTTGAGACCCGTATGGGTCGAGGCAAGGGAGCCCCGGAAGAATGGGTGGCCGTAATCCAGCCGGGCCGAATTCTGTACGAGATCGAGGGCGTTGACGAGTCGGTGGCCGTTGAAGCCATGCGTCTTGCCGGCCACAAGCTGCCGATCAGCACCAAGGTTTTGAAGCGTGGAGAGATCAGATGAAAGCGCTGAAGAGTGAAGAAATCCGGGCGCTGACCACGGAAGAGCTTGTTCGTCGGGAAGGACAGTACCGCGAAGCGATGTTCAAGATGCGGATGAAGCTCGCGACCGGCCAGCTTTCGCATGTGGCGGATGTTCAGGCCACCAGGCGTAACCTGGCGCGTGTTCTTACCGAGATGAACCGGCGTGCCGGTAAGTGAGGGTTGCAATGGAAAACGCAGTTCACAACAGGCATAAGCGGCAGTTCACGGGCACCGTGGCCAGCGTCGCGGGTGTCAAATCGGTGGTTGTGGTCGTCGAGAGGCGCTTCAAGCACAGGACCTATCACAAGTTCATCACCACGTCCGCACGGTACATGGCGCACGATGAGAACAGCGTGTGCAAGCCGGGCGATGCGGTCGTGATCGAGGAATGCCGGCCCATGTCGGCCCGGAAGCGCTGGCGTGTGGTCGTTAGGGACAACGCGGCTGCGAAGTGACGCGGAGTGGTTCGGCCATCGCGGCCGATGTTTTCAGGTCGAGGTAGACCATGATCCAGAAAGAAACGAGCCTCATTTCGGCTGACAACTCAGGCGCCAAGCGCATGAAGGTCATCCACATCCTGGGCGGAACCGGGCGCCGTTACGCGACGGTCGGCGACGTAGTCGTGGCCAGCGTGAAGGAAGCCATTCCGCGAGCGAAGGTCAAGAAGGGCGACGTCGTGAAGTGCGTGGTTGTCCGGACTGCCAAGGAAATAGGCCGCGCTGACGGAACGTACATCCGTTTCGACCAGAACGCCGCGGTCGTGATCAACCCTGCCGGCGAGCCGGTCGGTACCCGTATTTTCGGACCGGTTGCCAGGGAGCTCAGGGCGAAGCGTTTCATGAAGATCGTCTCGCTGGCTCCGGAGGTGCTGTGATGAGGAAGATACGCAAGGGAGATCAGGTTCAGGTACTCCGCGGCAAGGATCGGGGCCGGAAGGGAAAGGTTCTTGAGGTCCACGCCGATGAGGACAGGGCCGTTGTCGAGAACGTGAACATGATCAAGAAGCACAGCAAGAAGACGACGAAGAATCCCACTGGTGGCATCGTCGAGAAGGCCGCCCCGATTCCGATGAGTGCGCTTGCGGTGCTCTCCAAGAAGGACGGGAAGCCCGTGCGGGTCCATTTCGAGACTCGCGAGACCGCCGGAAAGGTCAGCAAGGTTCGTGTGGCTGCCCGGACCGGTGAGGTCCTGGATTAGACGCGCCTCCGGGCGCCAGTACAGGTGGCGGAAGATATGACGAACATTGAACGGAAGTACAAGGAAGAGGTCGTGCCGGAACTGCAGAAGCAGTTCGGTTACGGCAACGTCTTCCAGGTCCCGCGGCTGCTCAAGGTGACCGTGAACATGGGTCTGGGAGAAGCGACCAAGAACCCGAAGGTGATCGAGACCTCGGTCACGGAACTGACGGCCATCACCGGCCAGAAGCCCGTAGTGACGCGGTCGCGCAAGTCCATCGCGGCGTTCAAGGTCAGGGAAGGCAACGCGATCGGCGCATGCGTCACGCTTCGTGGCGAACGCATGTTTGAGTTCCTGGATCGCCTGATGAACGTGGCTCTGCCGCGCGTCAGGGACTTCAGGGGCGTGCCCACCCGCGCTTTCGACGGCCATGGCAATTACACGCTGGGTCTGAAGGAACAGATCATTTTCCCGGAAGTGGACTACGACAAGATCGAGAAGTTCAAGGGAATGAACATCACGATCTGTACCAGCGCCGCCAACGATGAAGAGGCGCTGTTCATGCTGAAGGCGCTCGGTATGCCCTTCCGCAAGGCCAACGCATAGGAGTAACTGCCGTGGCAAAGACGTCATTGAGAGTGAAGGCGGCCCGCAAGCCGAAGTTCGCTGTGAGGGCTTACAACCGGTGCCCGATTTGCGGTCGTTCCCATGCGTACATCCGCAAGTTCAACATGTGTCGTATCTGTTTCCGGAACGCAGCCCTTCGCGGGGATCTGCCCGGTGTAATCAAGGCGAGCTGGTAGGAGGCGCGAATTATGAATACCGATCCCATCGCGGACATGGCGACTCGCATCCGGAACGCTATTCTCGCCGGACATGAGACGGTCGAGATCCCGTCCTCCAGGATGAAGGTTGGAATCGCAAGGATCCTGAAGGAACAGGGTTACATTGAGGAATACTCGGTCATCGAGGACAAGCTCCAGGGAGTCCTGAAGGTCTACCTGAAGTACCGGAACTACGGCGTCGACGCTGTGTCCGGCGTCCAGCGTGCGGGAAGGGCCGGTGCGCGTGAAAGCGTCATTACCGGGATTCAGCGCGCGAGCAAGCCTGGTCGGCGCGTTTACGTCGGCAAGGATGCCATCCCGAGCGTGCAGAAGGGCCTGGGCGTGACGGTCATGTCGACGCCCCAGGGTCTGATGATTGGTGAAGAGGCCAGGAAGCGCGGCATCGGCGGCGAAGTGCTGCTGACCGTCTGGTGATGTGATGATGACCCGGTTGGCCGGGTCCAGCCCGGACCGGTGGCTGCCGGTCGGGAACTCGGAGGACGACAATGTCCAGAATTGGTAAGAAGCCCATCCCGATTCCGAAAGGGGTGGAGGTGAAGTTGACCGGCAAGGTGGTTTCCGTGAAGGGACCGCTCGGGGCCCTTTCGAGGGAGATTCCCGGTGCCATCGTCAAGATCGAACCCGAAATGGTTCATGTCCTGCGCGATGACGACCTTCCGAACGGCGAGGCCATGCACGGTCTCTCCAGGACGCTGGTCGCCAATATGGTCGAAGGCGTCAGCAAGGGGTTCTCGAAGACCCTGGTCATCACCGGCACCGGCTACAAGGTCGAGGCGGGTGGACGCGGTCTGATCCTCAGCCTGGGCTACTCGAGTCCCGTGGACTTCGAACTGCCGGGCCTGGTGAAGGCGGCTGTCGCCGAGAAGAATCTGAAGGTCACGTTGACCAGTATCGACAAGGAGATGCTGGGCGACACGACCGCGAAGATTCGCGCGCTCAGGCCCGTCGAACCATACAAGGGCAAGGGCGTGGCCTATGAAGGTGAAGTTGTAAGGCGCAAGGCTGGAAAGGCTGGAGCCAAGTAAGCGGTGGAGGCTTAACGTGGAAGTTCGCACTGCACAGTTCAGGAAGGCCGCCCGTCTGGCCCGGAAGATCCGCATCCGCCGGAAGATCAGCGGCACCGCGGGTTGTCCGCGCCTGGTTGTTTTCCGCAGCGGCAGGCATATCGACTGCCAGGTCATCGACGATTCCGTGGGACACACGCTGGTTGCGGCCTCGTCCCTTTCCCCGGAGATCCGTCAGGAGATCGAACCCTTGGCCAAGATTGAACAGGCCAAGAAGGTCGGCCTTCTTATCGCGGACCGTTGCAAGGCAAAGGGCATCGAAAGTGTTGTCTTTGACCGTAACGGCTTTTTGTATCACGGACGCGTTGCTGCTCTGGCCGAAGGTGCCAGAGAGGGCGGCCTGAAATTCTGATCGGAGGTGACGTCTTGAGCGCCGAATCACAGCAGAGAATAGATTTGCCGGAACACATTGTTCATCTTGGTAGAGTCGCCAAGGTCGTCAAGGGTGGTCGCAGGTTCTCGTTCGCGGCCCTCGTCGTTATCGGCGACGGAAACGGACTCGTGGGCTACGGACTGGGCAAGGCTCAGGAAGTACCCGAGGCAATCCGGAAGGGCTCCGAGCGCGCTCGTAAGACGATGATCTCCGTTCCGATCATTGACGGCACGGTTCCGCACGACATCATCGGGCACTTCGGCGCGGGCAGGGTCCTGATCCGTCCGGCCGCGCCCGGTACCGGCGTCATCGCCGGCGGCGCGGTTCGCGCGGTGCTCGAGGCGGCAGGCGTCAGGGACGTACTGACCAAGGTTCTTGGATCCAGGAACCCCCACAACGTCGTCCGTGCGACCATCGACGCGCTTAAGAACCTCTCGTCGCCCGAGGAGGCCTTCGCCAAGAGGGGCCTTGAAGGCAAGGAGATCGCATAATGGCTAATGAACTCTCAAACCTGAAGCCTGTCCCCGGCTCGACTCACGCTCGCAAGCGCGTTGGTCGCGGCACCGGATCCGGCCTCGGCAAGACATCCGGTCGCGGTCATAAGGGCCAGGGCTCACGCACCGGCAAGGGCCAGCCGGCCTACTTCGAAGGCGGACAGATGCCCCTGCAGCGTCGCCTGCCCAAGCGCGGCTTCCGCCCGATGGATCACAAGGAATTCGCGATCGTCAACCTGGGCGACCTGGATGCCTTCGAGAACGGAGCGACCGTTGATACGGCCGCCCTGCGCGCCGCGGGTCTTGTTCGCAAGGTCGGACACGGCGTGAAGGTGCTGGCGAAGGGCGAGCTGACCAAGAAGCTGGATCTGGTGGTTCACGCCTGTTCGGCGACAGCCAAAGCGGCTGTCGAAAAGGCTGGCGGTACCGTCAGGCTCGTAACGGAAGACGCCGGTGTCTGAGCCGGTGGAGGAATGACCCGTGGCCAACAGTCTTGAAGGACTCGGAAAGGTTCCGGAGCTTCGCAAGCGGTTGCTCTACACGCTGGGCATGCTGCTCGTGTACCGCATCGGAATTTTTGTGACGGTTCCCGGCGTTGACAGCGATGTGATGCAGAGATACATCAATAACGGTCAGTCGGGCCTGCTTGGCATGTTCGATCTGTTCAGCGGCGGCGCCGTTGCGCAGATGTCGATCTTCGCCCTGGGCGTCATGCCCTACATCACCGCGTCGATTATCTTCCAGCTTCTGGCCGTAATCGTGCCGGCGCTTGAGCGCCTTCAGAAGGAAGGCGACGCGGGTCGGCGCAAGATTAACCAGTACACCAGATACGCGACGGTTGCGCTCTCGATCATCCAGGGCGTCAGCATCGCGGTCTGGCTCCAGTCCCTCTCCGGTCAGGCCGAGACCGGTAACCTGATCAGCGATGGCATCATCAGCGGAACCCTGTTCAAGGTGCTCGCGGTAATGTCGCTGACGACCGGTACCCTTCTTCTGATGTGGATGGGCGAACAGATCACCGATCGCGGTATCGGCAACGGTATCTCGCTGATCATCTTTGCCGGTATCGTGGCCAGACTGCCCGCGGCCGTGGGTCAGACGTTCCAGCTCTCGACGTTCAAGGGCGGAAACCTCGCTCCTCTGACGCTGGTCCTGATCTTCGTCATGATCTGCGTCACGATCGGTTTCATCGTGTTCTTCGAGCGCGCCCAGCGCCGGATTCCGGTTCAGTACGCCAAGAAGGTAGTCGGTCGCAAACTGTACGGCGGCCAGTCAACCTTCCTGCCGCTGAAGGTGAACATGTCCGGCGTTATCCCGCCGATCTTCGCGTCTTCAATCCTGATGTTCCCCGCCACGATCGGAAACTTCTTCCCGAACGCGGGCTGGGTCCAGACGATGCAGAATTCGCTCAACCCGGGCAGCATGCTCTACAACTTCATCTACGTCCTCTTCATCGTGTTCTTCTGCTACTTCTACACCGCGGTTACTTTCAACCCGGTGGACGTGGCCGACAACCTGAAGAAGAATGGTGGTTTTGTCCCGGGTATCCGTGCTGGAAAGGCCACTGCCGATTACATCGACAAGGTGCTCTCAAGGATCACGTTTGGCGGCGCGATTTACATCTCCGCCGTCTGTGTCCTGCCTGGTCTGTTGCAGGGTAACTTCGGCGTGCCGTTCTACTTCGGTGGCACTTCGCTGCTGATCGTCGTCGGCGTCGCAATGGATACAGCTTCACAGATCGAGGCCCATCTGATCAGCCGCAGCTACGACGGATTCGCCGGTGCCGGCGGCCCGAGGATGCGCGGAAGACGGAGCAGTATTGGATGACACCGGCCGCACTTGGTGTTATACTTCTCGGCCCGCCGGGTGCCGGAAAGGGTAGCGAGGCGGTGCTGATCCAGGAACGGT
>JAGOFO010000181.1 GCA_017997155.1 Myxococcota bacterium | reverse complement strand
TTCCAGTTTTTCTCGGCCGGCCTCGACGGCTACCTGAAGGTCATTGAGGACGATTATCTGAAGTCGTTCATACAGGACGGCGGTTCATCGTTCAAAGTGGTTGTCGGCACCTACGGCGGTGGCAAGACCCATTTTCTTTACAGCATCCGGGAACTTGCCTGGAGGCATGACTACCTGGTCACATACTGTCCCCTGTCAGCCGAATCCTCACCGTTCCATCGACTGGACATGGTCTACAAGTCGATCGCGGTGAACCTGATGCGGCCATTGTCGCCGGACGAACTCCTCACCGGCGGCGAACGCGGACTGGGTGCCTTCATCAAGGCAGTCTACGCCGATATGCGAGATGCCCTGGGAAGCGAACTGACGGACGACGCCCTGGTTGAACGAATCAAGACGATTGCCGCGGACTCGGTAAGGGGATGCGAGAATCCGAACTTCGGCAAGGCAGTCAGGCTGGCGATTGAGGCGCTGGCCGATGGCAACAGGGATCAGTTCGATACGATGCTTCAGTACCTGACAGTGGACGGGTGGGATCGCGCCGGACACAAATCGACTGGCGTCCTTCAGCCGATCGAGCGCTCGCAGGCCTTTGCCACCATACGATCGCTGGTTTCATGGGTCAGGAATCTGCGTTTCAAGGGAATCATCATCCTTTTCGACGAGGCGGAGCAGGCAGGCGCCATGACGTCGCGTCAGAAGGAAATGATGCTGGCGAACCTGCGCGAAATGGTCGATCAGTGCGGCGGTTCGTCGTTCGCGAACACCATGGTGTTCTATGCCATCCCGAACGAGCAGTTTCTTACGGAAGGACGTTCGCCCGCATATGAGGCGCTCAGGCAGAGAATCCAGACGGTCTTCGACTACACGAACCCGACAGGCGTCAAAATCAGACTTGATCGAATAACCCGGGATCCGAAGACCCTCATGCTCGATATCGGGCGAAAGCTCTGCAAGGTATACGAGACTGCGTACGCCATCGAAATCCCGGCCGCGCGGGCCAGGGACGTGGTCGCCGTGCTCGCTGCCGCGACCGCGGATCGCGCCTTCGGCGACATCGGATACAAGCGACTGTTCGTACAGGCCCTGGTACGGGCGCTGCACGCGATAAGGTTCGACCCCGACCTTTCCGTTGACGAGGACTTCGCGATGCGGATGCTGTCGTCCGGTGATGGCGACGTGCTGGACGACATCTATGGCTGATTTCCAGATTGGCGACTCCGTGACGCACGAGACCTACGGACCGGGAACTGTCACCGGGTCGAGGATCGGAGGGTTCGAACTGCGGGTGGACTTCGTCATGGCGAGCGTCTGGGTTCCCGCGGACGAACTGGCGGGGCCGGACGGGAAGCGCGACGCTGCGCCTCGTGTTCGTGAAGAACCCGCATATCGAACCTCCCTTGACGCGATCATGAGGATGCTCGCCGGCGATCGGGATGAGACTCGGCCCAGACAGCCCGCCGTGCCCGTCTACCGGGAACTGCCGGAAACAAGGCCTGTCGACGCAACCATGGCGGTCGAGGCATTCAGACTCGGCATCGTCCCGATAAACTCGATCGACCAGTGGACGGTCGGACGAAATCCCGAGATCAAGGCGCTCAAGGATTTCCTGCACGACCACTCGGAAGGCGCGGCGCTGGTCGAAGGCGCATACGGAGCCGGCAAGAGCCATCTTCTTCAATTCCTTGCCAACGAGGCCGCCGGAATGGGATTCGCCGTGGCGATGGCCGGCTTCGATCCGTCCGAGGCATCAGCGGCGTTCCCGAAAAAGGCTTACAGGCATCTGGTACAGGGATTTCACGCGAATCTGGACGGCCGAACCCTCGACTTCCGTGGATTCTGGAGGGAGGTGGCCTCAAGACCGGCCTGGCGTGAGGTCTTGAAGGACCACTGGCTCTTCGGACGATTTCTGCCGCGGCTGGAGGCGGGCGGGGATTTGCCCGACCAGGACTGGGAATTTCTGGAGGCAAGGGGCTCGGGCCGGATCGGGCGCAAGAAGACGCTCTACGACTATTCCACCTGCGCAAACATTTACTGCAACATCCTTTCGGCGGCGGGACGCGCGGCGTCAGAGGTCCTTGGAATGACGGGGCTTTTGATTCTTCTCGACGAGGCTGAAACGGCCGGAAACGTCATGTACAGGTATCAGGCGCAACGTGGAATGAATTTCTTCCGCGGGCTCGTGATGACCTCGAATGACGACGACGTGCTGCTGGACGAGGGACTGGCAAGAGCGGACACGATGGTCGGCGAACGTTCGGGGCTGATCTATTCAGCGCATCATCCCGTGCGTTATACCACGGGAATCCCGACCAGCCTGAAGGTGGCTTTTGCCCTGACCCCCGGAACGCTCCAGGACGAATTCAGCCGGGCTCGCGAAACGATAACCCGGGTTCAGGTCGACGTCCTCACGATGACGCAGCTCCGCGATCTCTTCCGCAAAATCTGCGCGACTTACACCAGAACCTACGGAGTCAGGCTGGACAACGCACGCAAGGACAGACTGTTCCGACTGCTCTACACCGCGGACCGGATCCAGTCGACGAGAACCTTCATCAAGGCAGTCATCGAGGCGCTCGACTACGTGCGCTTCTTCCCGGACGGAAACGTCGAAGAAATGGTCATGCAGGGCGGCGAAGGCGAACCGCAGTGAACGTTCAACCCCAAAGGCGGCCTTTCGACCGCGTCGGCGCGCACAACGCGATGCCGCTTTCCTTTCCGGCATTCCTGGGACGATTCGGAGCTCTGACCGCCATACAGTCGGCGGCCATGCCGGTTCTGCTGTCAGGCGACGACGCATTGATCATCGCGCCGGCCGCATCCGGGAAAACCGAGGCAGTCATGGCCCCTCTGTGCCAGCGGCTTAGCCAGGACAGACCCGAGGCGGGACGCGTCGGCATTTTATATATCGTGCCCACCCGCGCCCTGGCCAACGATATCGAGATCAGGATCCACGAACCACTGTCGTCGATGAGGATGTCGATTCAGGTCCGGACGGGCGACCATCCGAGACCGGTCGGAGACAGACGGCTGGACGTGCTTGTCACGACTCCGGAGTCGTTCGACTCGCTCATGTGCCGGGTGCCGGCGGCCTTTCAGGGATTACGCGCCCTGGTTGTCGACGAGGCGCACCTGGTCGACAACACGGCCCGTGGCGACCAGCTTCGAATCCTTGTCCGGCGGGTCCTGATGAGGAAGACCTCGCGGCGGCCACAGCTTGTCGCGATGTCGGCGACCGTCGGGGATCCCGAGGGGCTGGCCGGGCGCCTCTTTGGCGGCGTTCAACAGATCATCGCCGACACGAACGCGCGCCCGATGGACGCTGTCGTGGTGGAGTCTTTGAACGAGGCGCTTGCGGACCTGCGCGCCGACGGGCTCACCAAGGCAATCATCTTCTGCAATACCAGGCGGCGCACCGAGCAGACGGCGGCCGAGGCGGTCAAGATCGGGCCCTGGCCGGCCGAAAGGATCATGGTCCACCACGCCAGTCTGCCCAGACGCGAACGAGAGGATGTCGAGAAGGCTTTCAGATACTGGGAGACCGGCCTGATGGTCTGTACCTCGACGATGGAACTGGGTGTCGACATAGGCGACGTGGACGCTGTCGTGCTGGCCGACCCTCCGGACTCCGTGGCATCGCTGCAGCAGCGTGTTGGACGCGGCTGCAGGCGCAGATCGGGCATGAGGGCCGTTTTCATCGCCGCCGACCAGGCATCCCGTTCGGCAGTCTCGGGACTGATGGCCGATGTGGACGCGCGGCACATACCGGTCACCGATTACGATCCCGACATCTCGGTCATCGTGCAGCAGACGTTCTCGCTGCTTTTCGAACACGCCAGAGGACTTCCCCGGCGCGCGATAAAACGCCTGCTTGAGGTTCTGGCCGACGGACAGACGATCGACCTCGTGCTGGATCACCTCAGGAGCGAGGGATTCCTTGAGGAAGGCGCCTCCGAAATCCTGCGTGCGTCACCTAAACTGATGGACATGGGCGCCGCCGGGCGCATCCATTCGAACATAGCGGACGCGGGTACGGTCAAGGTTGTCGACTCGGGAACCGGCCGTGTCGTCGGGATGCTGTCGCGTGGCACGGTCGAGGGACGTTCCGTGACGATTGGAGGGCGCTCGTGGATGGTGACATCAAGTGCATCCGGGGCGGTGTCGGTCAAGGCTTCCGCCGCGAGCGACCATGAATCCGGCACGTTCTTCGGCGGGTCGGGCGGAAACGGAGCCTTCTGGAAGTATCTTCCCCCGGAACTTCGCGGCACGACCTGAAGAGTCCGTCCCCCGGGCTGTCGATCGGGCAGGAAAAACCCATTCGAACATGGTAACCTTCGCGTGCCTTATCGGGGATGGTACAGATGCGTGCAAGAAAGTCCGGTGTATTGAAGTCGTGCAGGCTGAACTGGAAAGAGGTTCACCGGCATGTTGACCCGGCGATCTTCAGCTTCAGGACTACGGCCGGAGTGGAAAAGCTGAGCGGAGTCGTCGAACAGGCGCGCGCGCTCGAGGCGCTCGAGCTTGGCCTGTCGATCCACAAGAGAAACTTCAACATATACATATCGGGCGCCTCCGGCACTGGAAA
>JAGOFO010000180.1 GCA_017997155.1 Myxococcota bacterium | reverse complement strand
CTTCCGGTTTCGCTGGAAAAGGAATCGCGATACGTGCTTCTGGACAACCTGGGGTTTGATGTCGGTTACTCCGAGTACCGGCAGAATCCAGTCTGGGTTGGATACATGGTGGGGCCCGATACCGTGGAAGGGGGAGGGGCCAGGCCGCAACGTTTCAGCACGGACGCGCGCACCGAATCCCGGGTCGCCCACCGCGACTACACCAGTACGGGGTATGACCGCGGCCATCTGGCGCCCAATCATGCCATCGCCACCAGATATGGCAGAAAGGCTCAGCTTGAGACCTTCATGATGAGCAACATCGTTCCGCAGCGCCCTGCGTTGAATCGACAGGTCTGGCAGAGGATAGAGGCGCTTGAGGCGGATCGCTGGTCCAGTTCGCTCGGGGGCGTCTGGGTGATCACCGGCCCGGTATTCGACCGGGACAGAGAGTTTTTGAAGCAGTCCCAGCCACGTATCGAGATTCCGGACGCATTTTTCAAGGTGATCGTCGACGAGGTCGAAGACACCCGGTCCGGAACCGTCGGGCCAAGAGTGCTTGCCTTTATCGTCGAACAGGATGTCCAGGGCGACGAGATGCCGGTCGAGTTCCTGGTCAGTGTCGACTGGATCGAGGAGCGGACCGGGCTGGATTTGATGCCTGATTTGAACGATGAGATCGAGGTCCCTCTCGAGGCCGGAGTCGCCGACTCGGTCTGGTGAGCCGGTCAATCGACGGTGACGCTAATTTTCCACCGCATACCGGACATAGATACCGTCAATATCCGGCCCGTTCGATATCGGATCGGATACGAAGGCCTGCTCGGTGTCCGGATTCAGGACAGTCCTGGCCGGCAGAAGCCTGACGAATCGGAATCCATGGCGCGCCACGGCCGCGGCGTCGGGGTCGTCCTGATCGAGTCGGTCCAGATCGAAAGCGTCCCCACCTGCCGTTTCGGCATTAAACGGATCCGCGTTCGGGTCAATGTCCTGGTTGAAGATGACCGGTGTCACTCCCGCGAAACCGTCCCAGTAAGCCGGGTCGGTCGAGTAGGAGGTTTCGTCTTCGGCGGTGAAGTCAAAGGGGAAGCTCACCCAGGTGATCCCATCGCGAGAAACCTGAACGATCGTCTGATCCATGAACACTCCGCCGTCGCCGTAGTTGAATGGATTCTCGAACACCACGAGTTCGGCGCCCGGTCCATTGCCGATCGAGAAACCGTCGAGGGCAAGAACAAGGAAGGAACCGGTGACCGCCGAAATCGAGTACACGTCGGTGCCACCTGTCAATGCACCGCCGCCACGCACACCGTTGACCGCGTTCCGGGGATCTCCGGTGCCTTCTCCCGAGGCACCCGGGGCCTCGACAACGAGATCCATCGGTCGCGTGTCGGTCGGAAGTGCTTCGGGGGCAGGCGGTTCAACGGCGGTCAGACCTGTCCAGCCAAAACCTCCGCAACCTGAATTCGCCGGGTCGGACGCGTCCGCCGGTTGCACGGCAATGGCCTCGTCGCTGGTTGCCTTGTCCCAGGCCGTGTTGCAGAAGTATGTCGTCCCGTCTTTCGTCGTCCAGTCGAACCGGCTGAACAGTCCGGCGCTGTACTGGTTATCGTCCGAGTTGCGCGCGACGGCCCAGCCGGCGCCACCGACCGAGGGGCCGTTATTCCAGATCAGAATATCGAAGGAAGACAGCGTGCCGCTGTAATTCTGTAACCAGAGCCCGGATGTGATGTCGTGCATCGTGCCCCACGCGTCTGTCCACGCGCCGGCAAGCGCGATTCCGGCCGGCTTGTCCAGACTGATGGCCTCGCCGCTGCCTTCGTCGGTAGAGATGTCCCCGGCCGTGTCTGCCAGGGAGTCCTCGAAGACTTCCTGGATCACGTCCTGGCTACCAGTGTCGTCGCCACCGTTGCCCCCGCATCCGAAAGATGCCGACAAGATGGCGGTCAGCGCGGTAAGTACCCAGATCATCACACTTTTGTTCGGTCCGTTCATGGTTGCTCCATTTCCCCCGCGGGGAATGGAAACAGGGGGTCTGGCCCCCGACCGTGATGTTGTTGGAAAACAATGGTCGGATTGGCGTGACCTCGTCCGTTTCCGCTCGAAACGACTGGCACCAAATGGACGCGGGCAGTGTCCTGACTCCCGGGTATGGCCTCGCCTGGCCCTTCCGGACAAGTTCATGTCCGTGGCTCGCCAGGGTTGTTCCCGGATACAGTTGCGGCGGCAGTACCGGCATTGAACCGGTTTCCTGCCCCGTGTCCCCGAACGCAATTTAGCCTTCCGTCGGCAGCAGGTCAACCCCGTATCAAAACAACCCGTCCCCGACCCCGCCCCTGTCCCTGACCCCGACCCCGTCGCAGAAGGGCGAATTGATATTCGCCCCTACGCGAAGGCGGTTCGCCCCTGCGGGTTTCTGATCCAGTTCCCCTTCGGTATGGGGATTTGGATCCGCTTCTGCTATGATTCGGCAGTCGATTCGAGGTCGGTGCCCGGGATGTCCTGGCGTCATGATGTCGCGTATATATTCATGTCGGCCATGATCGTCTGGTCGGCGTGCGCCGGTGAAAGCGTGCCGACCGACTCCGGGGACACAGGGGGGCGGCAGGACGCGGACGTCGTCGACGTGGACACATGGTCGGATACCGGCACGGACGTTTCCTCGCTCGAACTCCCGGACATGGATGCCCCGGATGCGGTCCAGGACGTGAATCTGGATGCAGACTCATCTGACCTGGTCGACACCGTTGTGACCCCCACTCTGGTTCTCCGCGATCTGTCCGAGGTCGGCAATATCAATGACATGTGGGGCAGTCCGTCCGATTCGGTCTGGGCGGTTGGCGACGACGGCCTGGTTCTTGTTCTTCGCAACAATCAGTTCGTTCCGGGACCTATCCCGCCCACGGACGCGGATCTGTACGGTGTGGACGGGACTGGCGGCGTCATGTACGCGGTGGGAGCGGGCGGCGTCGTCATAAGGTTTGTCGATGGTCGATGGGATATCTTGGATTGCCCCGTGTCCGCGGACCTTCTGGATGTCTCCTGCCCGGCCGCCGATGAGTGTTTCGCGGTTGGACGGAAAGGAACAGTCGTTCATCTGCAGGCTGATTCATGCGAGGTAATGGACCCGGGCGTGACCTGGGATCTGTTCGGTGTCTTTTCAGAGGTCAACGCCGGAACGTTCGCTGTTGGCGCGTACGGCTCGCTTTTCGAACTCTCGGGAGAGCATTGGATCTCCAGCCAGATCGCCGGATCAATCGTTTCGATGACGGATATCTTCCGAGCTTCCGACGGAACGATGGTAATCGTGGGAACCCGGGGAACCGTGGTCATGAGGAAGCCCGGGGGTACACTCTGGGAGCAGCAACTGACCAACGACACTGCGGAACCCCCGCGTGACCTGTGGGCAATCGCGGGAACGTCATCCGACGACATGTGGGCAGTCGGTTCCGGTGGTGTCGTGGTCAGGTTTGACGGCAGAAGGTGGAACACCGACACCGTTACAGGACCGGTTAACTCCCTGGCCGACTTCAGGGCGACCGTGGCCGCGACATGGCTTGCGGATGCCTCGGTGCCGGAAGACCGGGGGCTTTTTCTTGCCGCGGGCATGTTCTCGTCGATGGTTTTTTTCGACCACGGTGAAGGTGTCTGGCTGGATCACCGGGCCGGTCCTTCAACCGACTTGAACTCAGTATGGGCCGCGTCCGGGGATGGGATGGGTGAAACGGTCGGTTCGCCGGTCATCTTTGTTGGCGACGACGGCCTGGCGCTGGTCTTCAGGGACGGTCGTTTCGGTCTGGTGGAGACTGGACTTGTTTCTAGCCTCGGATCGATAGCCGGCGGGATCGCGGTCGGCGACGACGGCGTAATCCTGTCGTTGAGTTTCGATGAATCGACGGGAATGCCGCTGTTCATGCCGGTCGTGTCATCCACTGTTGAAGACCTGGTGGACGTGGCCTTTGATGAAGAAGGCTGGGTGCTTTCCGGCGCCGAGGGCTCTGTCTTCGTCATGGACGAATCCCTGGCGCCGCGCTTCGCGGGTCAGGTCTCCGCCGCGTTGACCTCGGTCTGCAGAACCTCGTCTGGAGTGTTCGTTGCCGGTCTTGCCGGATTCCTTGCCTTTGCCCGGCCGGACGAGAATGGCGACCTTGCGTTTTCGGATGTTCTTACTTTTACTCAGTCGGCCCTGCGTGATCTTGTGGCACTTCCGGACGGCAGTGTGCTCGCCGTGGGCGACAATGGTGTCATGCTGGTCTGCGGGGACAATCACTGTGACAGGATTCATTCGGATCCGGCAGGCTTTCTGTATGGCGCGACGACATCGGCCGGTGGTTTTCCGGTTTTCGCTGCCGGATGGGCTGGTGCGATCCTGATGTACGACGGTCAGCGGGTCGTGGACATCGAATCAGGCACGTTCCATGTCTTTTCCTCGCTTGACGATTCCGGGGACGACGGTACCGTGTATCTGGCCGGACTTGGCGGAGTAACCGCCTTCATGCGGCCTCCATCGGACTGACATTCGGATTACGCGTCCGGGGCGAGACGTCCGGCGCTGGATTGTGAAATGCAAAGCGGGTCGAACAGATTCTTCAGCCTGATGTTTGTGGCTTCGCTTGTTCTGGTCGGCG
>JAGOFO010000179.1 GCA_017997155.1 Myxococcota bacterium | reverse complement strand
GCTCTGAACCCGTCGCGCATGAGCCCTGTATCGGCAACTTGTCGGCTAGTGTTTCAGGGCAACGTCGGAACGGACTGGCCGCGATGTCACTCCTGGGAAAGAACCACCGTCGGATCGGTTCGGGACGCGGAACGGGCCGGTCCCCATGCGCCAAAAACGGCGAACAGGATTGAGATGCCCATGCAGACGCAAAGGATCGCGGGACTGAAACTGAAGAGATCGCCGGGGCTGCCCGGAATCCGGGAAAAAACCGGCGCGGCCAGGAGATTGACCAGGCGCGATGCAAGCCACCCCAGAAAGATTCCGGAAATACCACCGGCGAATCCAAGAAATACCGCTTCACCCGCCACTATCAGCCTGATGTCCAGCAGCGTCGCTCCCACCGCGCGGTAAACCGCGATCTCGCGTCGCCTTTCTGAAACGAGCATGCCGAACGTGTGGGCGATATTGATCCCGGAAACCAGCAGCACGATCAGACTGACTCCGCCAAAAACCAGTGTCAGCACCATCAGGACGTTGGCGGCCTTGCGGCCTGACTCGCTCCTGGGTGACAGAACCAGTCCGAGCGACTTCATGTCCTGAATGATCCGAGGCACGTCCTCGTTGGACACGGCCTCGACGACGACACTGGAGTAGCTTGAGGTCTTTTCTCTGCCGAGCATCGCGGCGTTGGCATGCATCGCGTCGATCAGAGGCATCGTGACGCCAAGGTCAAGCGCCTTGGGCGAAAAACCGACGATCCGGCACCGTCTGACGACCCTCATTGAAGACGGCAGGTCAGCCGCGAAATACGACTCGCCGAACATCATCGAGAACTTCAGGCCAAGAGCGAGTTCAGGCCCGGCGAGACGCTGCAGGCCCAGGGCCGGGGCGGCCGCGTCGTTGTAGATGTCAAGAATGAACGGTGAAAGAAGAACCGGTATCGGAAGCTCGCAGTATCCTGACGATGACGAGACGCCTGGCACCGCGCAGTAGGAATCGCCCGGGCAGACCTCGGGGAGCGGCCGATTTGATGCCGCTCCAGGCAAGCCGGTCACCGTGCCCGCCATCTGGTCACCGCCGTCCGACATCTGGACATCGGCCCCGGACAGCGAACACGAAAGCCTGGCGCACATTCCGTCAACCGCGCACAATTCGCCGTCGCGGCATTCCATGCCGGTATCCGAGCACAGACGCCGGCACGCCCCGGCCCGGCATCCCGTTCCCGACGGGCACGATGCCCCGCCCTGACTGAAATCGCACGGAATCACGCACTCGCCGTTCAGACAGGACTCGCCCTGGATGCAGGCCAGATCGGAGCGGCATCGGTAGACCGAATCGACCGAATCGAAACGGTTCCACCACGACCTGCGCACACATCGACGCGATCCGCAGAAAGATCCGGGACCGCAATCCCCGTCCGTGAGACACGCGACTCCCGTATCTTCCTTTCCGAGCGCACCCTCCTCGGACTGACGCAGTTCATCGCGGATCAAGACCGGGTCGAGCCCGTCGAAAAACGCCTCGACACGAAGAGTCGATCCAAAAACATCTCGTCCGCCCCACAGCCTTGCCTGGAACCCCGAACGCTGCTTGGGATGGACGGACCTGACTCCTTCCAGGCGGGATATCGCAGAGATAACCGGTGGTTCCAGAGAGGCGGGAACTTCCAGCCCGAGGCCGAAAAGGCTGACCCGCTCCACCTGGAACTCAACCTGATTGACCGGATAGAGCCGGTTAAGCACTTTCTGGCGGACCCCGGCCGAAAGCGCCAGGAAGAACGCGAGCGTTGCCACCCCGGCCGTCAGGCCAACCGCCGCAAACGCCATATGGCGTCGGCTGCGTCGAATATAGTTGAACGAAAGCCTGGCGAGCGCCTTCATGCCAGCCTCCCGTCAACCAGACGCACGATCCTGTCGGCCGAGGCGGCCAGCGTCTCATCGTGAGTTGCCACAAGCACGGAGGTGCCCGACTGCCGCACAATCTGTTCGAAGATCCGGGTCACCGAAGCCGCTGTCTCGCGGTCAAGATTTCCAGTTGGTTCGTCGCAGAGAAGCAAAGACGGCCGGTTCAGGATCGCGCGGGCAATCGCAACGCGCTGGCGTTCCCCGGCTGAGAGTTGCCATGGAAAAGAATCGGCCCGATCTGGAAGGCCAACCTGTTTCAGGGCATCGACTGTCCGTGACTCGGCATCGGCGCGCGATGTCTCCGAAAAGTGCCATGGGAGCATCACATTCTGAAAGACGGTCAGGTGTCCAAGCAGATGGAACGCCTGGAAAACGAACCCGATACGCTGATTGCGAAGATCCGAAAGCTGACGGTCTCCAAGCCTGGACGTGTCACGACCGAACAGTCTGAGCATCCCTGAGAAGTCACGATCCAGACAACCTGTCACGTTCAAAAGAGTGGTCTTGCCGGAACCGGATCTGCCAACCAGCGCGACGAACTCGCCATGAGCGACCGTGAGCGACACGGAATCAAGCGCCAGCCTGCGCCCGCCGGGTGCGTCTCGATCGACATAGGCCCTTGTCAAACCTTCCGCCTGAACCGGAAGTTCACAACAAGGATCATTCACCGTCAACGCACCTCCACCCTGGCGTCCACGACGACCCTTCCCGCCTCGTAGTAAACATCGGCCAGGAACAGCCGGATCGGGTCAACCAGATGCACAAGGTAATCGATCGACGCGAGCCCGGACGTCTTGAGGACCAGTTCCGGATCGACGGCCGCGGAAATCACCCTGGAACCGGAGGGCGCCGGGGGAAGTCCCGGCGCGGCGCCGATACTGGCGGATGATCCGGACGGGGCGCCGGTCACTACCGCGTCCAGGCGTTCGTCCGAAGTCGCAGCATGAACCGTGAACCCCCGGTACGAAAAATCGATCATTGAGGGGGCGCCTTCGGCGGGAGGCACGACCCCGAACCTCTTCGATATCAGTTCGAGCGCCTTGCCAGGCTGGGTCTTCAGACCTGCCGAAAGCCTGACGTCGAACCTGGTCAGAAGCCTTGTGGCAAACGTCCGCCCCGTTGAAACGGTCTGCTGATCCGACGTCGCCGCGGAATCGGCCACCAGCCTCATGGTACCTGACCAGAGGGACAACAGCGCGTCAAGCCCCCTGACCCTCTTCCCTGCCAGCGGAACCGCCGCGTCAAGCAGCGGGCGGACCGATGGTCCGACAGTCACCTCGACCGACAATGGAGCACCGGCATGTGACACGGCTGGAGACTGTTTGAAGCCGACGCCTGCAGCCCCCGCTGAAACGCGAAGAACGATGCCGTCGCCCAGTCTGGCCGCACCTCGAAGATCACCAATCAGCCCGCGCGCGATCATGGCCGCGGCGCCACGCGTCGGAAGACCCACCGCTTTCATTACCTGGTTGCCGAACAGACTGTTCGAAACGCTGAAGACCACGTCGGCCCCAGCCATGTCCAACTCGGTAAGCACCGCGCCTACCGGGTCGGGGCGCGGATCCGTGCCGCCTTCGGTCGGCGGATTCACCAGTGTTGACAGGATGGCGCAGGACACGTCGGGGCCCGCATACAGGATCGCAACCCCGGACTTGACCAGCATGCAGGCAGGACCCCGCGACGACGAAGAAAAGTACCGCACGCCATCCGCCTCGCGTCCCTGAACAAAGCCAAACCTGGCAAGCTGGAGAGGCAGCCGGCGACCGGCCACACCGGCTTTCCTGATCGGAGCCACGATCAGCCATCCGGAGCGCCAGGAGGAAACCATCAGGCCGCGGCGCGGATCGATCCATTCCGATGACTCAGGGTCGGCGAGATTCATGCCTGTGGTCGATTCGACCAGTTCGAACACGCCAGACAGTCCGGGCATCTTCCGCAGAAGGGGGGTCAAAGTAGACGCCATCTCCAACGGCGGACGGGTCACCAGCCAGGCATCCGCGTCGGACGGAATCATGTCGACGGGATCGGACTGCCTGCCACAACAACCCGAAACAAAAACAATCGGAATCGCGACCGCCAGGATGGCAATCGCGCGGGCACCCGCTCGCTTCGCCACGGGTGGATTTGACATTTGAACCTCTCGAGATTGTCGCAATGACAAAAACCGGGCCGAGTGATGTTATCATATGTCGCGCCCCGGTTTCGCGGTGGCAGCTGAACAATGAGGAAAATCCCCAGGTGGTTGACGACGATCTGAGCACAGAAACGCAGGACCGCGACGACACCGTCGAACCGATTGAACCGGTGGAGTCGACCGAACTGGTCGAGGTTCGAGGTGGCGAGACATCCCTGATTCCGACCCGCATTCAGGACGACGAAACGTCGGTTCAGGTTGATCTGCTTTACAGGTACATACGGGACATTCAACGCTATCCGTTGCTGACTCCGGAAGAGGAAAAAGACTTGACCGCGCGTTTCGTGGAAACACGCGACCCCGAGATAGCCTACCAGCTGGTCTCGGCCAACCTTCGTCTGGTCATAAAGATCGCGATGGAATATCGCTCGTTCACGTCGCAGGTGCTCGACCTTATCCAGGAAGGCAACATCGGTCTGGTCAAGGCGGTGCAGCATTTCGATCCGGTCAAGGGTGTTCGGCTGTCGCACTACGCCCAGTACTGGATACGTTCCTACATCATCTACTATCTGTTGAACAACCACCGGATGGTGAAG
>JAGOFO010000029.1:21161-22515 GCA_017997155.1 Myxococcota bacterium | reverse complement strand
GCGACCTTTGCCGAAAACGCCAGGAAAATGGCTGAACGCGCCAGAGTGAAAGCGGCTCTGATTGCCGATGGGAACACCGCGCGGCTGGATGAGGAGGATGTCGAATGAAATCAAATGCCACCTCCCTTCCCGTCCGCCGCCGCGCGCGGCGCCGTTCGTCCATGTATGCGGCGTTGGTCTTGACCACGCTGCTCGCGGGATGCGTGACGCAGTCGCAGATCAGAAAGCGCGCCGACGACATCCAGATGCTTGTCAGCGACCAGCGTGAGTCGATGTACAACTGCGCCCCGGTGGAACTCGCCAGGGCGGAAGCGATGTCCGAAATCGCCCGCCATGAAAGCTCGATGGGCAGATCGGTGGCGGCTTCCAAGGCCATCGTCGAGGCGGAGAAGACCGCCGAACTCGCCTACCAGAACTCACGGGACGCCAGGTGCCTGAACGACAGCGACAATGACGGCGTGCCCGACAGGAATGATCTGTGCCCGAACCAGGCCGAGGACATCGACGAATTCGATGACAAGGACGGTTGCCCGGATCCGGATAATGACGGCGACGGGACCCTGGATGAGACCGATCTGTGCAAGAACGAGGCCGGGCCGGTGCATAACAAGGGCTGTCCGGTGGTCGACTCCGACGGAGACGGACTGTCCGACATCGAGGACAAGTGTCCTCGCGAAAACGGTCCCGTGGGCAACCGCGGCTGCCCGATCATCGACACCGACAAGGACGGCGTGCAGGACTCCGAGGATGCCTGCCCCTACCAGCAGGGGCTCCTGTCGAACAAGGGATGCCCGATGGCCGACACGGATGGCGACTCGGTCCCCGACATCGAAGACAAGTGCCCGACCGAATCCGGCCCGATCTCCAACCGCGGCTGTCCCTTCGGTGACACCGACGGCGACGGGCTGCTTGACCCGGACGACAAATGTCCGATGGATCCGGGACCTCCCGAGAACCTGGGCTGCCAGTACAAGCGAATCCAGATCACGGAAAAGAAGATCGAACTCCGCGAAAAGATCTTCTTCAGGTTCGGCAGGGCCGAAATAAAGAAGGAATCCTGGGCACTGCTCGACGAGGTCGCCCAGGCACTCCGCGAGCATCCGGATCTGATGGTGGACATCGAAGGTCACACCGACGATGTAGGCAACGACAAATCGAACATGCGCCTGTCCCAGGCAAGGGCCGACGCTGTCAAGAAGTACCTGGTCGGCAAGGGAATATCCCCGGCCAGGATGAGGGCCATCGGATATGGCGAGGATCGGCCCATCGACGACAACTCGACACCGGAAGGGCAGGCGGTCAACAGGCGCGTCGAATTCGTGATCACATCGCGATGACGCCGCCGGCATCCTTT
>JAGOFO010000029.1:0-21061 GCA_017997155.1 Myxococcota bacterium | reverse complement strand
CTTGGCGCATCGGTCAGATTGATTCTGGGGCCATGCGAGGCCGGTTTCGACCTGCTCGGTCCAGGAGGCCCGCACACGATCACCAGGGTCGAGACCACCGGCGACATGCTTGAAGCGGTCAGGAACGCCCTGCCCGGCTCCGATGCTCTGCTGATGGCGGCGGCGCCGGCCGACGAACGACCGGTGTCACGCTCGAACGACAAGATCGGCAAGGATGGCTTCGGAAGACTTCTGCCCATCGAGCCGACTCCAGACATCCTGGCCACGTTGCGCCAGCAGACCAGGGCGATGGCGGTTCTGGCCTTCGCGGCGGAAACAGGGGTGACGGCCGCGGCAGCCACGGCCAAGCTGGAACGAAAGGGCGCCGACCTTCTGTTCGCGAACCCGGTCGGAGGCGGCAGGGGATTTGGAAACGTTCCCGACGGTGGAATCCTGGTTGGCGTCGACTCCGATTCACACCGTCAGATACCACCAATGACAAAGGATTTACTGGCCGCACTCCTGCTGGACGAAGTGTCAAAGGTCATTGCGAAAAAGAATGGATAGCGAAACTCCGGAATCAGACATCAAAACACAGACGGCCAGGCTGGCTGCGGCGCTCATCGCGGCGCTTGAATCAGGCAGGGATACCCTTCCAGACCTGCCCGTCGGGCGCAGGACGCGAACCGCGGCTACTCAGCCGTCCCGCTCGCGGGCCACTGGCGGTCTCGATGCCCCGCCAGCCCAGCCCGCCGCGCAACCACAGGCACCCGACGAGCCGCCGCTGGTGCTTCCGGACAACCTTGCCGCCCTGCGGGAGGTCGTAGCAGCTTGCGAACGCTGCAGGCTGGCTCGCACGCGCAAGACAACGGTATTCGGCGAGGGACCGTCCAATCCCCTCCTGATGGTCGTGGGCGAGGGAGCCGGCGAAGCCGAGGAGGAATGCGGACGCCCCTTCTCGGGCGAGGCGGGAAAGCTGTTGACGAACATTCTGAAGGCGATGGGCCTGGACAGGGAAAAGGACTGCTACGTCACCACGGTTCTGAAGTGCCGCGTGCCAGACGATTCCACGCCCACGCCGGATCTGATCGGCAGGTGCAGACCGTATCTGACCCGTCAGATCGAACTGATCAACCCGCGCTGCGTCATGGCAATGGGACAGACGGCGGCCTCGGTGCTGGCCGGTTCCCCTTCCATCACAAGGCTCCGGGGAAAGGTTCTCAAGGCTGGTGACAAGCCGCTTCTGGTAACATATCATCCCGCCACACTGCTTAAGGACCCAACTCTGAAAAAGCTGGTCTGGCAGGATGTTCAAGTACTGATGCCCCTCATCAAGAGCGAGGATCCGAAATGAAAGGAGCTGGAACCAGATACGGAACGCACCGCGTGATCGAGCCGGCGGGCGCCTTGCCGCAGGCAGCGTGGAAAGTTGACAACAGTCTTCCCATAGACCCGTCCGAGATGCTCATCGACGTTGAGATGCTCAATATCGACGCGGCCTCGTTCACTCAGATGAAAACAGAGTGCGGTGGAAACCCGGAGGGCGTCGCCGAACTGATCATGAAGACGGTCAACGATCGCGGCAAGCAGCATAACCCGGTGACCGGCTCGGGTGGAATGCTGGTTGGAAGGATACGCGAAATCGGCGCCGCCTATGACGGCCCGATCAAGGCGGTTCCCGGTGATCGCATCGCCACGCTGGTGTCGTTGTCGCTCACCCCACTCCGGATCAACCGGATCAAAAAGGTGTTCATGGACCGCGATCAGGTCGAGGTCGAAGGTTACGCCATCCTGTTCTCCAGCGGGATCGGCGAACGCCTCCCCGATGACTTCCCCAGGGACGCGGCCCTGGCCGCTCTTGACGTGGCCGGCGCGCCAGCCCAGGTTTATCGCCTGGTCAAGCCGGGCATGAACATCGGGATTATCGGAACCGGAAAGTCGGGACTGCTCTGCGCGGCCGCCGCCAGGAAGATGCTGGGCGACAGCGGGCGCCTGTTCGGCGTTGTCCACATGCAGTCGATCATCGACGATGTCGCGAAGTACGGATACTTCGACGAGCTGATACTTGCTGACGCCACCAGTCCTGTCGCCGTCTTCGAAAGGATCAACGAGCTGACCGACGGTAGACTGCTGGACGTAACCATCAACACGACCAATGTCCGGGGAACCGAGATGTCGACGGTTCTCTCGACCAGGGATGGCGGTATCGCATACTTCTTCAACATGGCCACGTCGTTCACGGCAGCGACCCTCGGCGCCGAGGGCGCCGGCAAGGACGTTTCGCTGCTGATGGGAAACGGCTACGCACCCGGACACGCCGAGGCCACGCTTGACCTGATCCGTTCCGATCCGAAGCTGATGAAGCTTTTCGGCGCCAGGTACTCGTCCTGACGCGCGATGGAGGATTCGATGCCGTTCTACCAGCAGTTCTACGGCCTTGAGGTGATCTGCGGACCGATGTTCTCGGGCAAGAGCGAGGAACTGATCCGGCGTCTGCGCCGGGCCAAAATCGCGCGCCAGCGGGTTCAGATATTCAAGCCCGCCATCGACGACAGGTACTCTCACGACTGCATCGTCTCCCATTCGGAGTTATCAATCGAGGCGACCGTTGTCGCTAATTCGGCCGAGATTCTGGAACACCTGGACGACCGGGTCGAGGTGGTGGGCATCGACGAGGTTCAGTTCTTCGACGCCGACATCGTCAAGGTCTGCGACAAACTGGCCAATCTGGGCAAACGGGTAATCGTCGCCGGCCTGGACACCGACTACCGCGGGGTTCCTTTTGAGCCCATGCCTCAACTGATGGCCATAGCGGACTATGTGACAAAAATCCTGGCCGTGTGTCACCGCTGCGGCGCGCCGGCAAGCCGTACCCAGCGTATCTCGGCGTCTCGCGACCTGGTGGTGGTCGGCGCGGTGGACTGTTACGAGGCACGGTGCCGTCGCTGCCACGAACCGGACCTTCCGGATCAGCTTTCGATCGGGCTCAAGGAGACCCAGGAATAACGGATACTTTGGCCGGCCCGGGACTATTGTCCGGCCTCTACGGTGGCCTGGTTCCCGACAAAGAGCCTGAGTGGTCAAAAAGTCCTTTTCTTTTTTGAGTCTCGTTAATAAAATGCCTGCCGTACGTTGGGTATAAATGGGGTTTCCTGATGAAGCGTTTTGTCTCGTTGGCTCTCGTATTCAGCATGTTGGCTCTTGGCTGCTACAACACATACAGGATTCCGACCTCGCAGCTGGAGACGCTCCAGTCCCCGCCTGAACAGGGCGACTCGATCACCGTCACCGATGAGAAGGGCGAACAGGTCGTGGTCAAGGACGACTCCAGGCTCTTCGTCGAATCCGATGGTGGAAAGCGCTACCCGATTACACCGTTCAACTTCAAGTTGACTGAATCGCAGCTCGTTGCGTCCGACCGCGACTACATCCTCGCCCGCGACGGCCTCAAGGACGGCGGCGAGATCGAACTTGTCAGCACGTGGAAGTGGGCTCTCGGCATCACCGGCGGTGTGGTGCTCGCCGGCGCGATCATCGGCCTCATCGCCTGGGCGGCCACGACCAGCGGCGGTGAAGAATCCGGCACCCCGTAAGACTGTCACCAGTTGAATAATGTGACTGACCCGCAGGGCTCAAACGCCAGTCCGACCAGGAATTCCGTTAAAAAACGCAGGGCGATCGTGGCAGCGGCAACGCTGGGCGCGATGGTGCTCGCGGTACTCATCGCCCTGCCCTTCGCGGTTCGCCACACCGCGGCCTCGCGGCTCGATCGCGCCGCCGCTTCCATGAATGGCAGAATCACACATGGCGGTATCAAGATCGTCAACGCCAGAAGGCTGTTGATCCCGGACATGACTTTCACCGGCGATGAAGGTCTGAAGGTTACCGCGGGCGGCATTCTGGTCGAGGTCGATCCGCTGGCGATGGTATTCGGCGGCCGCCGTATCACCAGCATATCGATCGAGCGGCTCGACGCGGTCGCCGGCACCGACGACACCCCGCTCGATCTGTCCGAACTGACCGCGCGACTGACACATCGGCGTCCGGGTCAGACACCTTCGACAGGGTCTCCCGAAAAACCAGCGAAGCCGCGGACCGCGAAACGCAACGGTTCTCCGCTTCCGAACCTCTCGATCTACCGGATCTCGGGCAGTATCAACACCTCGTTCTTCTCTGGACAGATCGACGAAGGGTCCGCGACGATCACTCAGAATCCCGACTCGCTGGACGCCTTTTCAAGCAGGGCGTCGGTCTCCCTGAGGGTGATTCCAGCCGGCGGGCAGGAGACCTTCAAACTGGATCTTCTGGCCGACATCGAGTCAGGGCGCCGTCTTGAGGTCCTGTCGGCCAGGGTCACGCCCCCGTTCAGACGCACCGTTCGCGGCGTGGACGTCGAGATTGGCGGCCTTACGGTCAAACCTGGCGAGATTACCATCGTATCGCCAGCCGCATTCATTCCAGGCTCCAGACGCCTTCCAGACGGCATCAGGGCCGAAGAGGTCATGGTGAAGTGGTCGTTTGCCGCCGAGGGAGAGCAATCCGCTTTGAACCTCGTCCCGGAGCGATTTCGAAAGTATCTGCCTGATGCGGTCAGCCTTGCGCTTGGTCAGACCAGGATATCCGAGTTGAGGGTCAACCGGCCCGTTCTGCGGCTGATGCCGCCCGAGACGAGGCACACATCCGCAACCGCCAGGCCCTCCCAGCCAGGGCCGGCAACCGCGCTGCCGGTACAGGCCAGGCTGGCCGGGGTCTTCACCTCCCTGCTTTCGGGAATTCAGGATGTCGAAAACCGGCTCGTTCAGTTCGCCAGGGACTACGACGGAACCAGGGTCTCGGTAACCGGGGCATCGTTGACGTACATCGCTGAACGGCCGGGACGAACCGAGGATCTGCAGTCCCTGTCGAATCTCGACATCCTGCTTGGACAGGACCAGACAGGTTCGATGACCGCGCGGGTCAGGTTCGAATGCCCGGAGTCGGCGTCCACGTTGAACGAACTGAACCTTTCCGTCTCGTCCGACGGCGCGATCGACGCCACTCTGAAGGCGGCCAACCTGAAGCTCGCTCCATACCGGATATTTTTGCCCACGCTCGTCGGCACCGACTCGCGCTCTTCGCTTTCCGGAACCGACGTGAAGATAAGCCTGCGGCAAGGCCCCAGGTTCGAAATGACGGGAACCATCGGCGTCAGCGACGTGTCAATTTCGATGCCCGAGGTGGCTTCGGATCCGATGACCAGCGTCGATCTCTCCCTGACTGGAACGACCCTGATCGACGGCCCGGGCGGCATCTTCAGAATGAATGACTGCATCCTGGGCCTGGGCGAGATCCGGATGCCTTTCACGCTCGACGGCACCTGGATGCATCGTGCCCCGAAGCTGGCCCTGACCGGTCGAATCGAACGGTTGCCAGGCGAGTCGCTGCTGACCTCGATCCCGCGCGAGGCGATACCGGTTCTTGCCGGAGCCCGGCTGTCGGGAACGTTCGCGGCAACGATCGACATGACCGTGGACACAGCGAACCTGTCGGGTCTCGCATTTTCGTTTAAACCGGACCTTACCGACCTGGTGACGATTGACCTTGGGCCGGCGGTAAACCTGGAACTGCTGCGCAGTACCTTCCTTCATCGCATCGAGGCGAAGGACAGGATCGTGACGCGCACGATCGGGGTGGGTTCTCCCGGCTGGACCTCGATTGAGCAGGTTCCCGCGTACTTCATCAAGGCACTCACCATCTGCGAGGATGCGCGGTTCTTCGAGCATCACGGTTTCTCGCAGGCCGGAATCCAGCGTTCATTGAAGGTCAATCTGGAACGGGGCGGCTTTTTCCAGGGTGCCAGCACCCTCTCGCAGCAGTTGGTCAAAAACCTTTTCCTGTCCCGCGAGAAGACACTCTCCCGCAAGCTTCAGGAGGCTTTCATCACCTGGCAGGTCGAACGAAATCTTCCCAAGGAAAAGATCCTCGAGCTCTACCTGAACGTGATCGAATGGGGACCGGACGTCTGGGGCATCAAAGAGGCCGCGAATCACTACTTCGCCAAGGATCCCGCCCAGTTGACGGTGCTCGAGTCAGCTTTCCTGGTTCTGATCATCCCGAGTCCGACGAAGTATCACGAGTTCCTCGAGACCGGCCGCATTCCGCCGTGGTTCCTGAAGAAGATCAGGTCACTGGTCGAGTCTCTCAGGAAAGCCGGGGCAATATCGGAACTTGAGGCACTCTCAACGATTGGACAGACGGTGCGTTTCCCCAGTGATTCCAACGCCGGGAGCGAGTTGCCCGACAGCGAGTTCTCGGACTGAACAACTCAGCGTGCCGCCGCGCGAATCGCGGTCAAGGCGTCTACCGACGGCTGTCCCGCAGGCAGAAACTGAACGGAGTGAACCTCGGGAAGCCTGCCTATGACGACCGGTTTCTTCATTCCGGCCATCCAGAACCGGACCTCTCTGGTTTTTGATCGATCCTCACGGCCACGAACCGGCGCCCATGGCCAGTTGACCTCGTCGGCGGCGCCAAGCGCCATCATCACGACAGCCATGTCGAGGGCGGGTGAAATCCTGAAATCAACGACGCCGCGCTCGACGGCGTCCCCGTCCGGCAGAACCAGCGCCTGTTCCCGAAGCTCAAGGCCGGTCGACGCTTCGGCGCCTTCCGGCGCGATGACCTGGAAGAACTCATTCTGGCCCTCGCAAGCCTCGAAACCGGCACACAGCAGGGCGACCCATACGGACTGGCCACCGGGGCCCTCGAGCGGGGCGACGCCGCACAGGTCACGAACGCATGCCGTCTCGAAGCGTCCCCGGAGGATCTCGTGCGTCAAATCCCGGCCCGCGAACCGCGGAGCCACATCCATGACTTCCCCGGTCGAAAGATCAACAACCAGCAGCTCAAAGCTGGACGATGGATGGGCGCCGCCCAGGTAGTATTCCTCGGTCACCAGCCACGCCGAGAGCGGCCCGGATGAACCGATCGCCGCGATTCGTTCCGAATGGTAGAACTCGGCAGCCAGGTCCGGGTCGGCGTCGACCGCCTCGCGGATAATGGCGGACTTCTCCTCCCACGAAGAGGTTCGCTTCGGAGTCAGGTCAACAGTTCGGATGAGTTTTCCGTCTGAAGAGAATTCCTCCATTCCCAGTCCGGCCAGGGAAGACCTTTTCCTGGGGGTGTTGACAGCCGGCGAACGCGTCCTAACCTTGACCACCCTCAGCATCCCGTCGTCGGTCAGCCAGGCGTGTCCGGGAATCTGCGTCACAACGATACCTTCACCGGTGTCGCGGCCACTCACAACCGTGGTTCCACGTTCAGTCCTGATAAGGGAAATCACCCTGGCTGGCGTTTCAACTGGCTTGGCCGGCTCGGGCACCACCACGTCAACGGTCGGGGTCTGGCCCTTGTCCGTCGCGACCGGATATGGCGTCTTGGCCGGGCACCCGGCTAAAGCCAGGACCGCAACCAGCAGACAGGGAGTAACGACTCTGTTCGAAAGATTCGGCATGACAACCACCCTCGACTGTCCAATGAAGAGGTATACAACGGATCCGGCGGCAACTACCAACCCTCTGCAGCCAGTTCCTTGAACAGTTCGGCCGCGCGGGCCGAAGTTTTGGGTGGAAACGCCGGAACCACGCGGGCGAACAGATCGCCGGCATCGCCGGACTTGACGGCCACGCCCAGACCCTTCAACCTGATCCTGGTGCCCGGCTGCGTTCCGGCCGCGATTTTCACCCGCTTGGTCCCGTCCGGCACCGGAACGTCCGCCGTGCCGCCAAGAACCATGACCGACAGCGGCACCGGCACATCACAGAACAGATCGTTGCCCGACCTGGAAAACACGGGATGATCCGAGACATCCAGCACCAGGAAGAGGTCACCGCGGGCGCCTCCCCACGGGGACGTCTCACCCTTGCCGCGAACCCTCATCCTGGTTCCAGCGGCGACCCCCGCCGGTATTCGAACCGAAACCGACTCCATGCCACCATTCAAATCCGGAACCCGGATGTTTATCGTGGTGCCCTTCAAGGCGTCCATGAACGCCACGGTCACCTTCATCTCCACGTCCTGTCCCCGTGGAGCCGACCCTCCCCTTGCCTGACCCGCATCGCCGCCCATCCCGGATATCCCGAACATCTGTGACAGGATATCGTTGATTCCGCCGCCGCCACCTCCGCCAAATCCGGTGGTTCTGAATCCACCGCGGGACCTGCCGCCGAAACCGCTGAATATCTCGGAAAAGTCAAAACCTCGGAAGATGTCCTCGCTGGAATATCGCTGACCGAACCCTTCCGCGCCAAACGTGTCGTACTGTTTACGTTTTTCCTGATCGGACAGCACCGCGTAGGCCTCGTTTATCTCCTTGAATTTCTCCTCGGCGGCCTTGTCGCCCTTATTGCGATCCGGGTGGTACTTCATCGCCAGCTTGCGATAAGCCTTCTTCAGATCGTCGGCGGTCGCGTTCCTGTCGACGCCCAGTATCGCGTAATAATCTTTTCCACCCATTCGAACGACACCTCCATGCCCGCGATGAATTATGTGGTCGACAGGTCAGGAATGAAAGGGGCAGACCGGAAGACGGGGTGTTTTTCCACGCGCCAGACAGGACCGGTTGACGGGAATTGTGCGTAGCGTCAATGAATTCTCTATAATGGCCGCGTATGACGCGTCAAGGGCGTTGATATTTTGAAGAGCTTCAGAACGATAACCATTGCGCTGCTTTCACTCGGCGTTCTCTCGGGAATGGTCACCGGGTGCGCCGGGTTCAATACCGGCACCGAGGATTTCGATGTAATTTCCTCGGACATAGCCATGGGGCAGGACACCATCGGTTTCCTGGACGAGGCGACTGTTCTCACCGACACCGGCTGGCACATGGACACAACGGTCATCTCGGACATCTTTGTCCCTTCCGACACATCCGAGCCGTTCGACACAGGCCTCCAGGACCAGGGTGCGGCCGACGTCGCCTTCGCCGACTCTTTCGAGTCCGATTCCGAGCTTGCCGACATCGTTGGTTCGGATGATTCTCGCAATGAAGACACCTACGGGGACATCCCTGCGGATACCGGTATCAGGATTCCCTGCACTGATGCCCTGATCGATTGCCCGCCGGACTACACATGCGAATCCACGGCCAGGAATGGCTCATACTGCAGGCCGCCGCAGATGTGTTCGACCGACGGACTGACTTCGATTCAGGATCTGCTGGCCGGACTGCTACTGGTCAATGATCAGATTCCGATCTTCATAAAGCTGTCGGTTCAGGTCGAGATGGGTCAGCGCACATGCTCTCCCGAAGAATGTGATTCAACCGACAAGTGCTGCAGGGACTGCTTTGCCAGCATCAGAATCGAAGATCTGGCCGATCCGGTAATCCTGATCCGGGGCAAGGAAAGCAATCCCGTGGGATGTTCGGGATTTGAAAGCAGCGACGGCAGCGATTGCGGTGAACTGGTGTGCAGGCCTCTGACACCTGGCACGCGATACGTCCTGTGGGGATCGCTGCGCAAGATGAACCCGTGGGAGCTTCAACTCGATGGTTCCTGCCCTGAATCCGAAGCGCTCGACGCGGTTGACTGAACCGGCACTTTGCGATTCTAATCAATACCAGACATTGAAACGCACCCGGAGGCTGCCATGAACGAAGAATCACCCGGTTCGATCAACATGACGGGCCGGTCAACGCACGCCGCGGCCCAGAGCCTCCACGACGGCGTGGCCATGGTGACCGGGTCGACTGTGCGTGTCGGCCTGCAGATTGCGCTCGCTCTGGCCAGGTCGGGACGGGATGTGTTCCTGCACGCCCGACAACCTGGGCCTGTGGCCGACGATGCGTTGCGCCAGGTCAGGGCGACCGGACGCAGGGCCTGGTTGCTGATCGGCGATCTGAACGACGCGGCCCGGATACGGTCGATGTTCGAATCGATATCGACCGCGAGCGGCCGGCTGGACATACTGGTCAACAGCGCGGCCATCTTCGGCGTCACGCCGCCCGATCGCCTCACCGCGGATGATTTCGATCGCTTCATCGGCACCAATCTGAGAGCCCCATATCTTTGCAGTCTTCACGCGCGTGAACTGATGAAGCCGGGTTCGTCCATCATCAATATCTCGGATGTGGCGGCAAGCCGTCCGTTCCGCAATCATGTGCCCTACTGTGTTTCCAAGGCAGGGCTCGAGATGATGACGAAGGCGCTGGCGAAGGCATGGGCGCCCGATATCCGCGTCAACGCGATTGCGCCAGGCACCGTGCTGTTTCGTGACGACGAGGATGAAGAACTTAGAAGAATCGTCACGTCGCGGATTCCGATGGGACGAATCGGGACTCCGGCCGATATCGTGGATGCGGTGCTCTACCTGACCGACCACGCCGGACATACCACCGGAGCGATCCTTCCGGTCGACGGTGGACGTGTTCTGGACTGACCCGACGACTAAAGCAGACTTCCGCCGGTACCCGGAACCGGTCTGTGCAGATGCTGACGCGCGCGCTCGGTGGCAATGCGGCCACGCGGCGTGCGCTGGATGAAGCCTTCCTGAATCAGGAAAGGTTCGAATACCTCTTCAATCGTGTCACGTTCCTCGGACAACGCCGCGCACAGCGTCTCGACTCCGACCGGTCCGCCGCCGAACTTGTCGATTATGCACAGCAGATAGCGACGATCCGAAGAGTCCAGACCAAACCCGTCTACGTCGAGCCTGATCATCGCGGAACGGGTGATCTCCAGGGTTACCCTGCCGTCCCCCTCGACCTGCGCGAAGTCCCGGACGCGGCGCAGCAGCCGGTTGGCTATCCTGGGCGTGCCACGCGATCTGGCCGCCAGTTCCCTGGCCGCTTCAGGCTCAATCTCAACACCCAGGATGCTTGCCGAACGCGTGACTATCGTTGTCAGATCCCCGACCGGGTAGTGTTCCAGCCTTTCGACGATGCCGAAGCGGTCACGCATCGGCGAGGTCAGCAGGCCCGATCTGGTGGTCGCGCCAATCAGCGTGAATTTTTTCAGCTTCAGCTTGATCGAACGCGCATGAGCGCCTTCGCCGATGATCACGTCGAAGTTGAAGTCTTCCATAGCCGGGTAGAGGTTCTCCTCGACCACGGTGTTCAACCGGTGAACCTCGTCGATGAACAGCACGTCGCGGTGCTGCAGGTTTGTCAGGATACCGGCCAGATCACCCTTCTTCTCGAGAGCCGGACCGGAGGTCTGCTTGATGTCCACGCCCAGTTCCCGCGCCAGGATATGGGCAAGCGTGGTTTTCCCAAGGCCGGGAGGCCCGCAAAGCAGGATGTGATCGAGCGCCTCTCCACGCTTGCGCGCGGCCTCGACGAACACCTTCAGCTTGGCCTTCAGCGCGTCCTGGCCGACGAACTCATCCAGGCTGCGTGGACGGAGCGACGCCTCCATTACTTCTTCGTCGGTCTTCTCCGGCGAACTGAACCGCCCTGTCGTATCGGTCATCGCCCCTCCTTATCTGGAACTGAGTCTGGCCAGCGCATCCATCACAAGGTCTTCCAGCCGCGCGTCAGGCTTGACCGGATCCAGTGCCCTGATGGCCGCATCGACATCCCTGGGGTTGTATCCGAGGTTGGCCAGCGCCGACCGCAGATCACTGACGATCGACGGCGCGACCGCCGAGGAGATCGATGGCGCCACGATGGGCAACGCCATGAATCGGTCGCCCAGTTCCATCACCAGCCTCTCGGCAGTTTTCTTTCCGACGCCGCTGATGGTGGACAACAGCCGGATGTCCTTCTCGCGAACCGCCTGAACCATCACATGCAGGGGCAGGCCTCCCATGATTCCAATGGCCATCTTGGGTCCGATGCCGGTCACGTTTCGCAGCAGGTCGAATACCTCCCTGGCGGATTCATCGAAGAACCCGAACAGCGATATCGCGTCCTCACGCACGACGGTCCTGATCAGAAGAACAACGCTGTCGCCCGGCACTCCAAGATCCAGAGAAGTCTGGGCGTCCACGAACACCTCGAACCCGACACCACCGACATCGACGACCGCGACGCCGTTCTGGCACGACACAACTCTGCCCTTCAATCTACCGATCATGTTGTCCCCCGGACGCGGTGGTGGTCACCGAATCGAATCAAGGTACAGCGCCCTTTCGCCGTCAAGCATAGCATGACACATTGCAATCGCCAGGGCATCCGCGGCATCTTCGGCAGGTTTTCTGTCCAGACCCAGTATCGCCGGAACTATCGACATCATCTGGGCCTTCTCGGCACGCCCGCTGCCGGCGACACACTTTTTGATCTGGGCTGGAGAGTACTCGTAGACCGGCAAACCGGCATTACCGACCGCCAGAAGCAACACGCCGCGAGCGTGCCCGAGCTTCAGCGCCGAGTCGGCGTTTTTCGCCATGAAAACACGCTCAAGCGCGGCACTGTCGCATTGATTCGCGCGGATCACCTCGGAGATCCTCTCGTACAACTCGCACATCCGGCTGGTCAGCGATGTGATTGACTGGGACGGGTCGTCGCCAAGCAGCGCGGCCACGTCGTCGGGAGTCGTTGTTCGGGTGGTATCGAGGCGCAGAACCCCGTAATCGACACACTTCAGGTTTCCCCAAGTGCCTTCGATTACGCCGTAACCTGTCTTACGGCTGCCAGGGTCAATCCCGATGATTCGAGGCATCGGTCAGCTCACTCCATGAGGGCTGCCATTTCCTCGTCGTCGACGTCGAAGTTGGACCAGACGTTCTGGGTGTCGTCCAGATCCTCGAGGGTTTCAACGAAACGGACCATCTGTTCGGCTTCCTTTCCGGTCAGACGCATGGTGGTCTGCGGAATCTTGGCCAGCTTGGCGGAAGTCACGTTGAAACCGGCATTCTTGAGCGCATCGGCGACGGCCATCAGGTCGGTCGGAGCGGTCGTGATCTCGAACACTTCCTCGGCGTCCTGAACGTCATCGGCGCCAGCCTCGATCGCCGCTTCCATGATCGTTTCTTCCTCGACGCCGGCGTGATCGACTTCGATCAGGCCCTTGGCGTCGAACGACCATGCGACCGCGTTCTGGCCAGCCATGTTGCCGCCGGCCTTCTGGAACGCGCGACGGATCTCGGAAACGCAGCGGTTCTTGTTATCCGTCTGGCAGTCAACGATCACGGCCGCGCCGCCCGGTCCGTACCCTTCGTACGTCACTTCTTCGTAGATGACGCCTTCGAGTTCGCCGGTGCCCTTCTTTACGGCCCTGTCAATGTTTTCAAAGGGCATGTTCTGCCCTCGAGCGGTCAATATTGCTTGCCTGAGTCTGGGGTTGCCATCGGGGTCGCCCCCGCCCATCCTGGCCGCGATCGTGATTTCCTTGATCAGCTTGGTAAAGACCTTTCCGCGCGCAGCGTCAAGCTTACCCTTCTTGTGCTTGATGGTTGCCCATTTGCTGTGACCTGACATTCATTGCCTCATTCGTTTGAAGGCCAAAAAAAAAGCGGGCAATTTTTATCACATTTCCGAGCGTATGACAATCCGTAACGTTTGAAAACATACGTATTTGAACAGGGCCTGCGACCGGAAATTACGGATCAGAATGCTTCGGCGCGCAGCAATTCGGCCTTGTCGGTCTTTTCCCACGGGAAAGAGGCACGACCGAAGTGACCGTACGAGGCAGTCGCGCGGTACAGGGGATTCAACAACCCCAGTTCATCGATCAGCATTCCGGGCCTGAAATCGAAGTGTTTTCTGATCAGGGCCTCGATACGCTCCTCGGCGATCTTCCCGGTACCGAACGTGTCGACCAGCAGACTGACGGGCTCGGCCACGCCGATCGCGTAGGCAACCTGCAACTCGCAACGCTCGGCCAGGCCGGCCGCGACGATGTTCTTGGCCGCATATCGCGCGTAGTACGCCGCGCTGCGGTCGACCTTGCTGGGATCCTTTCCCGAGAACGCTCCACCCCCGTGCCTTCCCATTCCACCGTAGGTATCGACGATGATTTTACGGCCGGTCAACCCGCAGTCGCCCTTCGGACCACCGGTGACGAATCTGCCGGTCGGGTTCACGAAGATCTTGGTGTCGGGACGGATCAGTTCGGCGGGGATCACCTTGAAGATGACCTCTTCACGGACACCCTCATCGATCTGACGGTTCGTGGCGGCGTCCGAGTGCTGCGTGGAAACGACGATGGCGTCCAGCGACACGGCGCGGCCATCCTCGTACCTGACCGAGACCTGGGACTTGCCGTCGGGCCTCAGAAAATCGAGGATGCCCTGTTTACGGACATCGGCCAGCCTGGCGGTCAGACGGTGCGCGAGCACGATCGGCAGCGGCATCAGTTCTTCCGTGGCGTCCGTTGCGTAACCAAACATCATGCCCTGGTCGCCGGCACCCTGTTCCTCGCGGGCGCCCCTGACGACTCCCATCGCGATATCGCCGGACTGCTTGTCGATCGAGGTCAACACCGCACAAGTGGACGCCTCGAATCCGAGCGACGGGTCGTTGTATCCGATCTCGCCGATGGTCTGGCGAACCACCGCGGGGATGTCGACCCAGCAGTCTGTCGTGATCTCACCGGCCACCAGCGCCATGCCGGTCGTCACCAGGGTTTCGCAGGCCACGTGGCAGGCCTTGTCCTGTTCGATGATTGCGTCAAGAATCGCGTCCGATATCTGATCTGCGACCTTATCGGGATGTCCCTCGGTCACCGACTCCGAAGAAAACAAAAAATTTGATTTGGCCATCTGGAATCCCCTGATAGTTCTGGTCGGGTTCACCATGAACCGGATCGACCGCGTGGTTCCGCCCGCGGTCACCCGGTTTTACTGTTTATGCAATGGCTTGTCAATCGCGGTCCCTGTCGAGCCGTCCGCTGACTGCTGGTTTCGAGTTCGACACTTGCGTTCGCTGGTAGGAAGGGTTCTCAACGCCTGCCTGCAGAACCTGTCATTCGCTGTGGATTGCTTCTGCTTCCAACCGCCGACGACAACGCCTTTGCTCTTCGGCATTACCCCCACGCTGGCGTTACAGTTTATGTCGCCCGCTCGGCATGTCCGGGAATCAGCACAACCACATTCATAAATACTTCGAATATCCCGACAATATCAAATTCGGATTACCACCGGTAATGATTTTTCGGGATTGATTCCCGCGTCGGGACCATGGGCGAAATCTAACCTGTTGATTTTCATACCATTCCCTTAGCCTCCATTTGGGCCTTTACGGTTCGGGCCAACGCTTCGCCTTCAGGCCCCTCATACCCTGAAATCGAACCAGTGTCCTCCAGTATAACGCAGCGCACATCCACATCGACGGTGTGGCCGTTGGCGCCCCATCGCCGCAAGCGATAATCCACCGACTGTTCGTATCCAAGCCGCCGATATACCTTTGAAGCGTAGAAATGGAACCAGACCAGATAGAACCGGAAGTCCACTGCCGTCAAACTGCAAGAGTTCAATGGCGTCAGCAGCCGAACGTGCGACAAAATGATCCCGCCAGAGCGCATGATGTCCAAACACTCCGACCGCCGTTCCGTATTGGAAACGGGACTGAGTTCCCTCTGAAACCGTGACCCACCCTTTATTGGAATGGCTTGGACTCGAAAGCCCGATTTATCCCGCAGGGGAAGCGGAAAGCTGTTCCGAGTTGGCTGCTCTCCGCCGATGTGGAACGATTCTTCATAAGCGGCAGTGATCAAGTTGGTCATACTCCAACAAGATCCATCGCCAATAGGCGCCGGTTGCACGGAAATTTCAAATCCTGCGTTTAAATTGCTGTTATCCATAACAAATTCCGTTTGTTCAACGGGTCACTATTAACCCTAATGGTAGGATAGCGGCATGTTGAATTTGGCGCAAAGGAAGGCGGGAAAGGCGCTGATCTGCTCCCCTGCCTGAACGGTGACAAAACGGGGACAACACCCCTTAGACCCAGTCCTGACGAGGGTGCTTAACTTCCGGTTTAATGTGTAGAGATTGTTCAATAAAAACAATTGGTTAAACAAACCAGACACCACCGGAGCCGTGATATTATTTATGATCTTTTCCGCGGATTCCGGTCCGGGCAGCTGGCTTCAGACAGGAGTCTACCCGACCGCATCCAGCAACGCAGCTACGTCTTCCATGAACACCTGCGAGTAGATTTCACCGGGATAAGCCGATTCATTTCGCAGTTTCATTCCCAGGCCGGCATCGCCAAGAAGCGGGCGCATCTTCATGGCCATGCGCCGAAGTTCGGATGACGCGGTCAGGTTGTCCACCCCTGCCGCAGGCAGCCCGTCCAGTCCCAGCCACAGGATTTCCAGGGCACGGAACAACTGCGACCAGCAGACCCACGGAGTCGGGTTGCCGTCCGGACAAAGCAGGCCATCAAGGAATCCCGCCTTCAGCCAGTACATCTTCTGACGATTCGCGGCCCGTACTTCAACCACGCCCGACCGAACCATTTCCTGCATCGCGTTCTGCACCGTCCGGGCAAAGTATCCGGTCTGCCTGGCGACTTCGGAGGGGTGGACTTCGGCGTTCGCCCCAAGGATACACAGAAGTTCGCAACGCGCGCTTATTCCGATAAGGGCCCGCAGGCGCAGAAGCAGTGACGGCATCCCGGTCATGGGGAACGGCATTGAGTATCCCCGCAACGCCACCGGGTTCCGTAACAGGCCGTAGGCCTGGAATTCAGGCGACAAATCACCCTTCAACGGAACCGGCCCGCCGTCCCGAAGGCAAAACAGGGGTTCATCATGTCCCGATGTTGTCCGGGTAGACACATTCTTCCACTTGAGCACCGACTTCGATTTCGGTCCCAGAAACTCCGACACAGCCCCCAACTGGGGCAATGCCTGGAAATCGAACTGCCCGGCAACGCTCTTCAGGCGCTGGACATTGATGAAGTCGCCGTTGACCGTCAGCCAGTCGAGAACCTCGTCAAACAGACGTGGGTCGTGCCTGGCGACGGTCAGCGTAAACAAAAGAAGCGGTTCGGGATCAACCACCCGCGTCGTTTCCTGGCTGCCAGCCCCGGCCACCCCAAGCGAGGTCCACTGGCGCCACAGGAGGCTAAGCAGGCGATCCAGAACCATGCCCCTGAATTCTTTCAACGATGTGTCCATAGCCAAACTCCGTCAGGAACCATACAAGTGCCTGCAAAAAGCCCTCCGAGGGATCATGGGACAGCGCCCAGGCTGCCGCCGCCACCATTTCGTCATCATTCGGTGCCAGCGCACGCAGGTCGTCTGCATGGTACCCGCCCGACCTGTCGACAGCGGCGTACAACTTGAAATGAATCTGGTCGTAACGACTGACCAGCCCCACCCAAAGCCGGTCACCGATTTTCTGCCACATAACACGCCCAGCGAATCCCGCTGGGAGCCCAAGCCTGAATATCCCGCCATCCCCACTGCTCGGGCCGTTGTTCAACCAGTCTTTCGGCAGACCGAGGTCAACGGCGACTTCGCCGACTGCCTGAACCAGCATCGACGGGAACGGCTCCGGATCAATCAGGACGCCGGCGTCATCAGCAAGAGCCACCACGTCAATGTCCTTGGTCGCCCGGTCCAGGTATCCCGCTGCCACCAGGGCTGAACCGCCGCAGACCACGAGGTTGAAACGGGGTGAACCCGCAAGTACAAGACGGCCGTTCAGCAACGTCAGCGCCCGCGTGAATCTGTCGAATCCACTTGACATTGATACCTATATCACGCATAAGCCGCACTATAAATAGCATTTTGCAATACCGAAGTCAAACGCAGAACCAGTAAGCCCGAAATCAGATCACGATTTTCGCTGGTCCGGCGACAGACCGGGGACAACACCCGTCAGCCCCAGTCCTGACGCGGGTGCTTAACTTCCGGTTTAAGTGTGAATCTTTCGCCGGCGATCAGCCTAGTGTGGAAAGCCGCTGCAGGTAGTCCTGCCAGGGAAGTACTTCGATCCCGCCACGCAGTTTGCGGGGCAGTTCCTCACGCGAAACAATCCACCTGTTCTTCAGCGTGATTTCTTCACCCAGGGCCATGATGCCGCGGCCGTCCGACTCATGAACACGTCCGGACTTGAATTCGACGGCAGTATGCTCGTTTATCAGCAGGTCCACCTCCAGGCCGCTCGATGACCGCCAGAACTGGACGCGATCGACTGCCCTGTCATAGAACGATGCATAAATGGTTTCCAGCACCAGGAACTGTTCGAATACCTTGCCGAATTCAGGTGTCTTCGGCGCCAGCTTCCGCCCCAGAAGGGCATTGCTGACGCCGCAGTCGAAGTAATAGAACTTGCGTGTCTGGGTCGCCCGACGTTTGCTGGTCCTGGTGAACGGTTCCAGGTGAAATCCAAGCAGCGTGTCATCAAGTATCTGATAGTACTCGGCCACCGTCTTGGCGCTGACGCCGCAGTCCCTGGCAACCGTCGAATAATTCAGAAGTTCGGCGTTGTTGAAAGCCGCCATTTCCAGGAATTTCGCAAACGACGGGAGGTTGCGGACAAGCCCTTCCGCCTGGACCTCTTCCCGCAGGTACTCGCCGCAATAATCGCGCAGGTCAAGGGTCGGGTCGTCCGAAAAGACTATCGGCGGCAACATTCCGTACTGCAGACGATCTTCCAGCACAAAGCGGTCACGACATTCCTGCCAGGTCAGCGGAGCCATCCGCTGCGTTCGCAGGCGACCGGCCAGATTGGTGACTCCCTCCCTGCGAAGCCTGCGGGCGCTGGAACCGGACAGAACGAAACGGATGTTCGTGTTTTCGAGCATCCAGTGAACTTCCGAAACGAGTTCCGGAATGCGCTGGACCTCATCGATGACGATCGTGCCGGACATTTCCGAAAAACGTTCCCGTATCAATGACGGGCGACTGCGGTAGTCGAAGTAAACGTCACTCATCAGGAGATCGATGAGGACGTCAGGCTTGAGTTCGGTCTTCAGAAAAGTACTCTTGCCCACCCGTCTGGGGCCGAGCAGGAGATAACTTCGTCGGGAATCCAGGGAGAGTCGTCTTTTAAGAACCATAACTTCCTTTTGTCAGGACAATCCGAAGTGACTGTTCGAAATTACGGCACAGAATCCCCAATGTCAACATTACGAACTTGAATGCTCCATAAACCCTGCCCTGTCTCAATCCGGTGACAAAACGCCCCCCCCCCTCAACCCCAGTCCTGATACGGGTTCTTAACTTCCGGTTTAATGTCTAGTCGTTTTATCCCAGCTAGTCAAATTCAATAAAATCAATGGCTTCCAGCAATCCACTGACTGAGCAGAAGGTCGATTTCCGTCCCAGAACGACCCATTTCGACCCGAAACGGGGACAAAAACGGTGACAACTGGAAAAATGAAAGTTAACGGCGGGCAGGTAGTCTGGAACCGGACCACCTGATTGCGAATTGGATGTTGCGAGTGGACCAGGTTTCAGTAGTACGGCACAAGGTTTTGTACGACGGCCAGTCGGTGCGTTCAGTGGCGCGGGAGTTCGGGCTTTCGCGTAATACGGTACACAAGTACCTGTCGCAGTCGGAGCCGATCCGGCAGGAGTACCCTCAGCGTGCGTATCCGGTTCGTGATGTCATTCAGGGCCAGATAGACGTATGGATGTCGGACAAACGTTTGACATCGGAGAAGCATCGCTGGACGGCACCGCGGATTCAGGAGCTTCTGGCCGCCGATGGTCTGTACGCCAGCGAGCGGACGGTTCGTCGATGCATGGCCGATTTCCGCCGGCGCCACGCCGAGGTATTCATCCCGCTTACATATGGCCCTGGCGAGTTGATGGAGGCGGACTTCTTCGAGGTTCAGGTCGGCACGGCGGATACACGTCGCAAGGCGTGGATGTTTGTGCTGCGCGAGATGCACAGCGGTTCCGACTTCGCCTGCCTGTACGACCGGCAGGACCAGGTCAGCTTCCTTGACGGGCACGTGCGGGCTTTCGAGCATTTTGGCGGTGTGCCGCGCCGCATTGCCTATGACAATCTTCGGGCAGCGGTAAGGCGCAGCCTGATCGGCAGCGACCGGGTCCTGACGGATCGTTTCGCGGCCATGGTTTCGCATTATCTGTTCGAGCCGTGCTTTGCCCGCCCGGCCACCGGGCACGACAAGGGTGGCGTCGAAGCGCGTGGCAAGGGCATCCGCTGGCGGCACCTGACGCCCATCCCGACTGGCACGGACCTGGAGTCGATTTCCATGGCCCTGCAGCTGCGTCTGGATACTCAGGCCAGTGCCCGACAGGACAAGGTCCTGGCCACATGCCAGGCTCTGATGCCGCTGCCGGACAGACCTTTCAGTGCCGATGCCGTCAAATTCGTGCCTGCAAACGCATCCGCGCGGATCCGCCTCGATGGCGCCACGTATTCCGTGCCGGAGAGTTGGGCCCGCACACAGGTCGAGGTGCACGTCGGGGCACGCGACGTCACTTTTGTCCGTGGCACCGACAGGATCGTCCAGCGCCGCCTGCGCTCCGGGGAAAGCTCCGTCCAGTACATGCATTACCTGCACGCACTGTCCTGCAAGCCCCAGGCGTTGCGACAGGTGGCCCCGTCCCTGATGACCGAGCTTGGCCAGCCATTCGATGCCCTGTGGACACTGCTGTCCGACAGGTACGGCGACAAGGACGCGGCACGCCGTTTCAAGGACGTGCTCAAGGCCATTCAGGCGTCTGGTCTGGAGCCAGTCAGGCTTCGCCTGGCCTTGTGCATGGCACAGCACGACCCGTTGCAGGCATTGCTGGGGAGGCCCGACGCCGCTGTCCAGACCAGCCCCTGGTTTGTGCCCCTGCCACTGCAAATCGATGTGCCGGTGCCGTCCCTGGCCGCCTACGACGCTCTGCTGGGAGGTGCGGCTTGACTTCCACACGCACCACAGCCGTCGCCATCAGGGAAATCTGCCGCTTGCTTAAATTGCCCGGCGTCGTGCATGAGTGTGACAGCCTGGCACGCGAGGCCCGCGAGCGTGGCTGGTCGCACGAGGACTTCCTGCTGGAAATCCTGTCCGCGGAAATCCGCTCGCGCGAGACAAGCGTCGTCAAAACCAGGCTCCGCGAGGCGCACTTCCCGGATGTCAAAACGCTGGACTCCTTTGACTTTGATGCCGACGTCGGCATCGACCGCGATGCCATGCTGCGTCTCGCCAGGTGCGAGTGGGTACAGCAGGCCGGCACCGTCATCATGGCCG
>JAGOFO010000178.1 GCA_017997155.1 Myxococcota bacterium | reverse complement strand
CACCAATCCTCCAGCCGGCACGGGCCGCAGCCAGCGCCAGCATCGCAATCGCAATGATCCACAGCAACCTGGGACTGGCGATGTTGGACAGTCTGGAACGCCGACCCGAATCGATCGCTGGAAAACCGGACAGGGTCGAGAGATCCGGCAGCTCGACCGAAAACTCGAGTTGTCCCAGTCGCAGCAGATCCCCTTGCAGAAGCTGCGCCGCCTTGACCGGTCCATTGTTGATCGCCAGTCCGTTCGCGCTGTCCAGATCGACGATCACTACCGAACCGTCGGGCCTGCGAACCACCCTGCAATGATGCCTGGAAATCGACGGGTGGGTGATGGTGATGTCGGCATCGGAACCGCGGCCGATCATGGCGGGCGTCCTGATGAACTCATACACCCGGCCACGCGCCTCCGGAGAGACCCCGTTCAATCTCATGAAAACCGCGCCGCGCGGGGCGTTACCCCTCGTCGTGATGACGAAATCGCCGATCCGCACGACATCGTCGTCCATCAGGTCCCGAGGTCCGTGAATCTTCTTTTCGTTCACGCGGACGCCGTTTGCGCTGCCCTGGTCCTCAACCAGCAGGCCCCCGTCCCGAATCTGGAAAATCGCGTGAGTTCTGGAAACCCTGTCAGAGTCCAGCACAATATCGTTTGAAGGATCACGGCCGACCTTCAAGGCGCCTTCCGAAAAAGCGTACTCCGAAGTTCCAGCGCCACGCGAATCCCTGACGATTATCGTGAACTGCCCGGGATCGGACGAATTGTTGGGGGTATCACTCATTGCAGGGCCATGATCCCTTGCCCGGCAGAGTCACTCAGGGGGCGTCAGAAACAATCGTGTCCGGTTCGATTCCGGGATCGGTCGCAGGATCATTCGCCGAGTCGATCTCGATCTCGACCTGATCGTCGGCGCCTGCCGCGACAGCGCAACCGCAGGCGACCTTCGAGATGACCGTCCGGCCGTCGTTGTCCAGCGAAAGAACGACAACAGCTTCGGCAATCCTGCCGGTCAGCGAGTCCACGGCCTGAGGCGCGATGCCGGGTGACATGAACTGGAACATCAGCCGCAGACGGTCGACACAGTCCTGTGACGACCTGGCGACCATTCCGAGGATCATGCCGCCAATACCGGCCAGAGCCAGCTCCTGAACCAGACGGGCATCCGAGTATTCCAGATACTTCAGCACCACGTGATCCGGAAACGCGCGGGAGACCAGACGCGCACCGCCCATCGCCGAACCGGCAAGGGCCGACATGTTCATGGACACCAGATTCGGCATCGGAAGGGGCGCCTCGGCGCCGCCACCAAGAACCAGCACGCGACGATCCGAATCCACCATGGCGGCCAGGGAATTCACGAACGTGCCGAGAGCGGTGTACGGAGCGCCGCAGACCACGATGTTTCGCCGGTCATGCAGAGCTGCCTTCAGCAGGTCCAGATCGGCGGGACTCACACCGCTTTCGGAAGCCAGTTCCGAAGCGGAAAGGATGCGGGAAGACGGACGCTCGATCACGATCATCCTGCCGTCCTGGATGAACGGCTTTCCGATAATCTGCAGCAACGAACCATCCGGCAGGCTACCCTCAACGAACGAATCGGAGGCGGCCGCCGGAGCGATTCCCGCCAGAAGGCACAGCTTGGTGACAACGCGCGAGAAGGTGTTTTCGTTCGAGAAAACCGCATCGATGGTACGCGACCCGCCAACGTCGATCACCTGTATGCTGTCGAGCCCGTTGACGATGACCGCCCTGAGCGTTTTCGACGACAGGAGTTCCTCGAGCGGACCAAGCCCGGCATACTCAAACAGCACCTGCTGGGTCATCTCGACCGGGTCGACATCGCTGGATATCCTGTTTTCACGGCGCAGCTTGTCCACCAGCCGCATCACCGCATCCGACAGCTTCAGCCATTCGGAGTCGGAGAAATCGGCCCTGGCCGGGTCGACCGAAGCGAACACCTCACGGCCGGCGACATCGGCAAGCACCCGCATGGCGGCGAAACGGTCAGTGTCATCATGGTATCCAAGCCTGGCGGCAAGGCCGGACACGCCTGACGCCGATGCCGGCGCGGCGACAGGGACTGGTTCTGGAGCCGGCGCGGGCTGAGGCGCTGGAGGAGCCTTGCGCGCTCGCGCGGGAGCTTCCGGAGCGGCCTGCTTCGCAGGTTCGGGAGGAGGCGGGGCCAGCGGCTCCTCGATTTCGACCTCGACTTCGAACTCCAGTGGCGCGGCCACAGATTCAGGCTGCCACTTGCCGGGGGCTTCATCAACCACCGAATCCTCGGGCAACGGAGGCGGCATCGGGATCTCGGGAAGCGAGTCCTGAGGCGGCGGAACCTGCCCCACCGCTGGCATCGCAACAGTCGCGACCGGCTTGGCGAGGGGTTCCGGCGCGGGCTGTACCGTGGTGGGAACCGCGGCACCAGGCTCCACAATCGACACGCTGATCGCGAAATCACCGATGAATATAAAGTCTTTCTCTTTCAGTTTCTGCGGGTTGTCGATTTTGCGCCCTCCAACCCAGGTACCGTTCGTACTCTTAAGGTCGTTGACGAATATCTCGCCATCCTTGAGCTGAATCACCGCGTGCCGCTTCGACACATTGGGCTTCGGCAGGACGATGCCGTTGTTGGCCGTGCGGCCGATGAACACCTCGTCCTTGTCGAAGAACAGCTCTTTCTGATCGACACCCTTTTCAACCAGTACGACCTTTATCATTTGATTACCCGCATTAAGGCGCTGCATGATTTTTCCGCAGCCGGGGGTTCATGTCAATTTGAAACCCGGTACAATCGCTCGTGGTCCAGCATATTTCGGCTGGCGGACACTGAATCGTGATGGAATGATCGAATAATGAACGTTGCGCGCCATGTGCTCCCTGTGACCATCGCATTGACGGTAATCGGCCTGTCTTCGTTCGGGTGCGGGACATCAATGACCTCGATTGAAATGGAACCACTTGAATTTCAAGCGGTTCAAACGGCGGATGGGCTTCGTGTGGAGACGATGGACCCCGAACGTCTTTTCGAATCCGGCTCGAACGCGTTCGATGCCGGTGATTTCGTCGAGGCTTCGCGACTTTTCGGGCTGGTGGCTGACAGGTTCCCCGACTCGGCCCAGGGGGAACCGGCGCTTTTCAACCTGGGGCTTTCGCGACTTCGTGGCGGGCGCCCGGGCGAGGCGGTCACCGCGTTCAGGCGCTACATCGACAGCTTCCCTCCCGAGCCCCAGGATGTTCTGCCTCGACTCAGGCTGATCGAGGCGCTTCTGGATTCCGGCGAATGGGCGGACGCCGAAGCCGAGATCAAGGTGGCAATCGACGCTCCTGGGCTGACTCCAGCGAACCGTCTTGAACTCGAAGCCGGGCTGACCAGATCACTGCGCAAGCAGAACCGTCTGCAGGAAGCGCTCGACGCGTCGGCGCGCGCCCGTGAAATCCATGACTCCCATCTGACCGACCCTTCCATGCGCGCGAACTACTCGGCGGCGATGGCGGCGTTCGAGAGCGGCGAGATCTGGCACGATCTGTTTGTGTCGATCAAACTGGTCCTTCCAAAAGATCGGATGGAAAAGGATCTGACCGACAAGGCCGCGATGTTCATGAAGGCGCAGGCCGAATACATGCGCACGGTCAGGATCGGCAACATCTACTGGTCGTCAAAGGCCGGTGTGCGAATTGGCCAGTTGTACGAGGAATTCTACGCCGACATCATGAACGCCGAGATCCCGCCCGGCCTGTCGAACGACGACCTGGCACTGTATCGTGCCGAGCTTCGCCGCCAGGCCAGACCGATGCTGGTAAAGGCGGTAGACCTTTACGAGCGCAACATGGAAGTCTGCCGCAAGTTCGGCGCCAGGGAAGAGTGGTTCACCGAGATGAAGACCCGCCTTGCCCGCCTGAAGTCCCTTCTGGCCGAACTGGAATGACGCTGCCCGCTTTCCCGTGCGCACCGCGCAGCAGCAATGCCGGAACCGCCGATGGTATCAAAGGCTCTGATCCGCGTGGCGGAGGATTACAGTCTCCGGTGCGGTCCGAGGGCGACGCGCACCTCGGTCCCCACTGCTTCCCTGGGAGCGGCGCGAACGCACAGGGCTTCGGCAACAAGGCCGGAAGCCTGCATGAAATCTGCCAATGCATGGTCAGGGGTGTTGTGGTCTGAGCTCAAGTGCATCAGCGTAACATTCGCCGGCTTGCGGGCACTGAGGTTGTACACCCGCCCGATGAACCTGCCCGCGTCGATGTTGCACAGATGACCCACGCCGGACTTGACCCTGGCGCGATCCATCGCGCCACGGGTGCTGTTGCGCAGAAGCTGTTCGTTATAGTTCGATTCGATGAAGATCGCATCCGAGTCTATGAAATGACCGACCAGATCATCGCCGGCCTCGCCGACATCGGTCGCGACTGTCATCTTGGGGAACTCCATCCCCGCCGGCCGCAGCACGAACCCGACGGTGGGCACGTCGTGGGAAACCGCGAACGTCGAGACATCGATATCCTTGATCACCAGACGCTGCCCTGGCCTGACCAATTGAAGCGTCCCGTGATCCGGCATCCTTCCCGCGTTCGCGATGAAAACCTCGGTTGCCTTGTTCAGGGTATCGAGTTGTCCCAGGATCGGGATACCGCGATCCATGCAGAAC
>JAGOFO010000028.1 GCA_017997155.1 Myxococcota bacterium | reverse complement strand
CTGTACTTCAGTTCCGGACCGCCGATCTGGATGCCCATGTCGAAGCCCCAGAGGTAGTCCATGAAGATACCGAGGTCGGCGCCCAGGGAGATTGCATGCGGGCCCTGCTGCCAGACCTGACCCTTGACCTGAACGCCGAGGGTGTTGCCGAAGGTTCCGCCCCACGCGCCGTATCCAAGGTAATCAAAGGTCAGGAACGGGGTAATCTCGAACTTGGGCGTGATCGGAACATGAACGCCCAGATCCAGCGACGGGAAACCGACACGAGCCTCAAAAGCGTAGGTTCCGGCGGGAAGGATTTCCGCGCCCTGGGTCATCCAGCCCGGGCCCCCGCTGCTGGGTGGCGGCACGTCCTGAGCCGACGCCGCCGAGGCCGAGCCGACAATTGCGACCGCGGCAAATACTGCGAGAACCGACTGGAATCTTGACCTAAAATTCATCCTTTTATCCTCCACAAGTGATTCCGAATCACCAACGGCCGCGACGAACACGTCGGCGCGGGGCTTGGCGGGTATCCAAGGCGTATTATAACCAGTGGAATCAAATTGCCAAGAGCGGAGAGCCTGACCATATTGTCCGTATTGAATTGGGCCGCGTTTTGTTAGAATTGGCGGCCGACAGGCTGCCGACATGCCCGTCGAACCGGGAATTCGACCACTTACAGCAGGTGTTCACGATGCGCATCCTTGGAATCTTCGTTTTGACAATGGCGCTTGGATTGTACGCATGCGGCGGCTCAGGCGATGGCGGGGATGTTTTCGAAGACCCCGGAGTTCTTGACGGTTTGACTCAGGACGTGCCATTGGATTCCAGTGACGTCGCGAGCGAGGTTCTTGCTGATATCAACGTGGATGACGATGGGAGCGGCCGCGACGAGTCTGATTCTGAGATCGCGGAAGATACCGTGGTTGTCCCAGATTCCAGCGTGGACGTTCCGGCCGACTCCGAGGATACCGGTGCCCAGCAGTGTATCGACCCTGACCGTGACGGATATGGAACGGGTGCCGGATGCCTGGGAGCGGATTGCGATGAAAGCAACCCGGCATGCAATCTCAACTGCACGAAGGACTCAGACCACGACATGATTGCGGATTGTCGCGATCTGTGTCCGGACGATGTCAGGAAAAGCGAACCCGGCGCCTGCGGTTGTGGTGTATCCGATTTCGATACCGACAGCGACGGAAAGGCCGATTGTGTCGACGGTTGTCCGTTCAATGGCGACAAGACGGTTCCCGGCGTCTGCGGGTGTGACCTGCCCGACGTCGACAATGACGACGATGGCAGGATGGACTGCTTTGACGAGTGTCCGGCAGATCCCGACAAGACATCCGCCGGCTATTGCGGGTGCGGCGAGGAAGACGTCGACGGCGACGACGATGGCGTGCCCGATTGCCTTGATTCGTGTCCGGCGGATCCCGACAAGACAAGCCCGGGCGCCTGCGGGTGCGGCGAACCGGACCTGGATCCCGACTCCGATGGAAAGCCGAATTGTGTCGATACCTGTCCTGAAGACCCGGCAAAGGTGTGGCCTGGATTCTGCGGCTGCCTGGTGCCGGAGACGGACACCGACGGCGACAAGACTCCGGACTGCATAGATCTCTGTCCAGGTGATTCACGCAAGGTTAAACCGGGCGTCTGTGGCTGCGGTCAGTACGACTCCGATCGGGACAACGATGGATGGGCCGATTGCGTCGACACATGCCCGAACGACCCGTTCAAGAAGGTTCCAGGCGTCTGCGGTTGCGGATTTTCCGATGTCGACGCCGATCAGGACGGCACACCGAACTGCACCGATGGCTGTAAGTTCGACGCGGCGAAAACGCAGCCCGGTGAATGTGGATGCGGCGTCGCCGATGGTGATTCGGACGACGACGGCGTTCAGGACTGTTTCGACGAATGTCCGACGGATCCACAGAAGACCTCGACCGGATTCTGCGGTTGCGGAGAGGGCGAAACGGACACGGACAGGGACAGGGTTCCCGACTGCGCCGACGAATGCCCGACCGATCCCGACAAGGTCGAGGAGGGTGCCTGCGGATGTTTCGATTCCGACGTCGACACCGACAATGACGGTCTCGAGGACTGCTTTGATCTGTGTCCGACAAATCCTGACAAGGTCATAGCGGGTGTCTGCGGGTGTGAACAACCCGATGTCGACACCGATTCCGACGGGGCGATGGACTGCGCCGAAACATGTCCTTTTGACGCGACCAAGACGGCTCCCGGTGTCTGCGGGTGCGGTATTCCCGATAACGACAGGGATCTGGACGGAGTTCCCGATTGCGTGGACGAGTGTCCGCTGGATCCAGACAAATCCCTGGTCGGCGCCTGCGGCTGCTGGGTCGCCGAAGGTGACGCGGACAGCGATGGCACCCCGGACTGTTACGACGAGTGCCCGACCGATCCGGACAAGCAGGTTGCGGGACCGTGCGGTTGTTTCGAGGTAGAGGTGGACACTGACCGCGACGGCGCTCCGGACTGCGTTGACGAGTGCCCGGTCAATCCTTCAAAAACACTGGCGGGCTTCTGCGGGTGCAGCATCAGCGAGTCGGATCCCGACCACGACGGATGGCCGACGTGCGTCGACGGTTGCCCGGACAGCGTAATCAAGCAGGAGCCTGGTTTCTGCGGCTGCTATGTCGACGACATCGATTCTGATCTGGATGGCGCTCCGGATTGCGTGGATCTGTGCCCCAACGACCCTTTGAAGAGCGACCCGCTGTTCTGCGGCTGTGGTCAGCAGGAAACGGACACCGATGGCGACGGAAATCCAGACTGCGTCGACGTTTGTCCGTTCGATCGATTCAAGATCACCAACGGTTACTGTGGTTGCGGTGTCGAGGATCGTGATTCCGACAACGACTTCAGGCTGGACTGTGTGGATGGATGTCCGTTTGATCCGTTGAAGATTGAACCTGGCGCCTGCGGTTGTGGCAAGGCCGATTCCGGCGACACTGACGGCGACGGCGCGGCCGACTGCGTTGACGAGTGCCCGCTGGACCCGGATAAGGTTGACCCGGGATTCTGCGGCTGCGGAAATCTGGAAACCGACCTCGATTCCGACGGCGTTCCGGATTGCGTCGACAACTGCCTGAACCTGATTAATCCCATGCAGACGGATTCCGACAGCGACGGGATCGGTGACGATTGTGACAACTGCGACCTGTTCCCGTCGACCGACCAGATGGACTCTGATAACGACGGGTTCGGAGATGTTTGCGATGTTTGTCCCATGCTGCCGAATCCGGGTCAGGAAGATCGGGATAACGACCTGGCCGGCGATCTGTGCGACAACTGCGTGAATCTGCCAAACGTGTTCCAGACCGACAGTGATTCCGATGGACTGGGCAATGAATGCGACAACTGTCCCAGCGCCTTCAACATCACTCAGAACGATGCGGATTCGGATGGCGTCGGCGATGAATGCGACAACTGCGTCGCCTTGTCGAATACGGATCAGGACGACAACGATGGCGATCGCGTGGGCACGGCTTGCGACAACTGTCCGACGCTCTTTAACCAGGAGCAGGAGGATCATGACTCCGACGGACGCGGTACTGCCTGCGACAACTGCCCGACCGTTTCGAATTCGGATCAGCTTGACTCCGACGGCGACGGCTTCGGCAATTCCTGTGACAACTGTCCGTTCGTGGTAAACGCCGCACAGGTGGACTCGGACGGGGACCTGGTCGGCAACGCCTGCGACAACTGTCCGGCTGTTGCGAACAACGATCAGGCCGATGCGGACAATGATGGAATCGGCAATGCTTGTGACCCCGACTATGTTGGGTGAAATGCTGAAGTGGTTTTTAGCGAAGGAAGGTTGCGAAATGAAGAATCTGTTTCTGGTCCCGATCGTTGCGTTGGTGGCCGTCGTTGCGGGGTGTGCTGCTCCTCAGGTTTCCCTGAAGGATTTCGATCAATCGACCTTGACGCTGCCCACGCTGAACAAATCGATGGATCGGGTGCATGACGAGATTGCCGCGAAAAACGACGGCATGCTTTATGTCGGTGCGGCCGAGGTCGACATCACCACTGATTATGCGCGCCAGAACGGGATCTTCCTGGGCGGGTTCGACCTGGGTCGCAAGAATACGGGCGTCCGGGATCCGGTTTACGCGCACGCCATCTTCATGGATGACGGCAGGCAGCCATGGGTCATCGTCACGATCGACACAATCGGCTACATGAATGACGAGGTCATAGCGGTCAGAAATCTTGCCACAGACAAGCATCAGGATCGCATCGTGGTGGCGTCGATTCACAACCATGTCGGTCCGGACACGGTCGGTTACTGGGGACCGGCGGGCGGTGGTTTGATCCCGAATCGCACCGGAGTCACGCCGGAGTACCAGATTACGCTGCGCCATCTGATTGCCCAGGCGATTGATCAGGCGGCCGAAAACGCCAGGCCTGCCAGGCTGCGTTTCGCGACAGTGGATGTTGACCCCGCGCTTTCGTTGAACATTCACAATAACATCCGTGATCAGAAGGACAACGTGGCGCGGCTGATGATGGCCGAGGACCTGTCGGGCAAGCCGATAGCCGTGATCGCCAACTGGGGCTGCCACGTCGAGGCGATGTGGAACGATACCGAGTTGTCAGCAGACTGGGCCGGCGTGTTCTACCAGCGGATTCGCGATGAGTTCGGCGCCGTTCCAATGCTTGTTGAAGGCGCGCTGGGCGGGTTGGTGACGATTAATCCCGGTGACGAGAAGATGGCGCTCGAAAAGGAGATCATGGCGGTCTTCCTGAAGCATATGTCCCTGGACGAGATGATTGCGTTGACCTCGCATATCGGCAATTCCTTCGCTGATCACGTGATACGGGGCCTGAAGGGAGCCGAGGCGTCGTATGGCCCAGACGGACTGACTATTACTTCCGTAAGCCGGCAGTTCCATGTGGCGGTGCGCAACTTCGTGTTCGAGTACTTCCATAACCGTGGGATCTTTGAACGCAATATGAAGTATCTCAACGACGTGCCATACATGACGTCGGACGTGTCGATCATGCGCCTGACGAAGGGTGCCGAGATCGTGGCCGACTTCACCACATGGCCGGGCGAACCCGCTCCCACGCTGGTTGCGGACCTCGACGCCGGCAGCCCGGCGGCGTTCAAGTTTACCGTTTCTCTTGGCAATGACGAGACCGGTTACTACGTCCGGGAAGCGGACTGGCAGAACGTAGAGTACGGTTACGAACGCACGATGTCGCTGGGCAGGCATGCGGTCGGTGTGGTGCTGGAACAGATTCGGAAGCTGCGCGAGACGCTTGCGAAGTAGGTCAGTTCAGTATCTGTCTTTCCCCTCGTCTGTCAGGCGGTCCGACGATTCCCCTTTTCTCAAGGGTCTCCATTATGCGCGCGGCGCGGTTGTAGCCAATCTTCAGCCTGCGCTGGACGTATGAGATGCTGGCCCGGCCGCTCTCCCTGACAATCTGGATGGCCTCCTCGGTAAGCTCGTCTTCCTCGGACTCGTCGGGCGCGCCTTCGTCATCCGTCGTCTGAATGATCTCCATCCGGTAGTCCGGAGTGCCCTGGGTCTTGAGATGAGCCACGAAGCGGACCACCTCGTCGTCGGAAACGAAGGAACCGTGGACGCGTTCGAGCGAGGCGGTGCCTGGCTTCAGGAACAGCATGTCGCCGTAGCCGAGCAGGGACTCGCCGCCGCGCTGATCAAGGATGATTCTGGAGTCGATGGCGCTGGATACGCGGAAGGCCATCCTTGCCGGGAAGTTGGCCTTGATGAGGCCGGTGATGACTTCCTTGGAGGGACGCTGGGTTGCCATGATCAGATGGATCCCAGCCGCTCGCGCCTTCTGGGCAAGTCTTGCCACGGCAGTCTCGACGTCTTTTGACGCGACCATCATGAGATCCGCAAACTCGTCCAGAACAATAACGATATTGGGCAGTTTGACCAGATCCTCATCTTCAAAATCGTCCGGGTTCGGCGCGAAGCCGTTATCGAACTCATCCTCTGAATCGAAGGATCCGACGCCGGCTTTGACGCGCGCGATCTTTTCGACGCGCTGGTTGAAGGTCGATATGTTCCTGGCGCTGACCCGCGCAAGGAGTGAGTACCGCCTTTCCATCTCGTCGACGGCCCAGCGGAGCGCCGCGGCAGCATGCTTCGGGTCGTAGACGACCGGCAGAAGAAGGTGCGGAATGTCTTCGTAGACCTGCAGTTCTACGACCTTTGGATCGACCAGGATGATGCGAACCTCCTCGGGACTGGCGTTCCTGAGCAGGCTGAGGATGAAGGCGTTGACCGCAACGCTCTTTCCCGAACCGGTGGCGCCCGCGATCAGCAGGTGCGGCATCCGGCCCAGATCCGTGACCACGGGGTTGCCGAAGATGTCCTTTCCGAGCGCGATCGTCAGTTTGCTGCGGGACTTGGTGAACTCCTCGGAGGCGAGGATCTCGCGCAGGTAGACCGTCTCACGGATCTTGTTGGGAACCTCGATGCCGACGACGCCACGGCCTGGGATCGGCGCCACGATTCTGATGCTGACCGCCTCAAGGGCCATCGTCAGGTCATCGGCGAGATTGGCGATCTGGCTGATTTTCACGCCGGCCGCGGGAAGGAACTCGTACATCGTGACCACCGGACCGGGATGAATCTCGCGGACCTTACCCTGGACCTTGTAGTCCAGAAGCTTGTTTTCGAGACGCTCGGCGTTCCTGTTCAGCCATTCGCGGTCGAGTGTCTGATGTTCCGGCTCGCGGTAGTCCAGAAGCGACAGCGGCGGAGGCTCCCACGGTCCTTTGACCACGCCGGGAAGCATCTGATCCTCGTGTATGTTTGCCTTGTTACGGCGGTTGACCACGATTTTGGGGGCAGAGTCGCCAATCTGGTCGCCGCCGCCGGGAACGATATCGTCGGACTCTCCTTCATCGGGTTCGGATTCGGGTGTGGTGTTCACGGCGCCGGTCGGTTCATCTTTGTCCGAGACCTGCCGCCCGGAACGCCTCGTGACGATTACAGGGGGTGAGTCATCGCGGCCTGATTCATCGTCGCAACGCGCCTTCTGGTCGACCCTGGTGTCGCTTGAGCCGTCTTCGATCGGTGATGGATCCGGAACGCCATCGGGTGCGGCCGCCCAGCCAGGCTCATCCTGGCCGACATCGGCATTGCGCCTGCCTGCCGGTCGGACATCAATAGTCGGGGGAAGCGGGGTCAGGTCGGCCGGAAGGATCTCGGATATATGTTCGCCCGGCTCGGGCCTGTCGCGGGCCGCCAGCTCACGGCGCTGTCTGCGCAGCTCCGCGCGGTTCCGGAATGAGTTCGATATGCGGATCCTGATCGAGCCCGCGAGTGAGGAGATGCCCCTTCCAAGCGCCCTTAGCGCGGCGCGAAGCGTGAATCCGGAGAGATACATGATCGACAGAACCAGCGCCATGGCCGCAACGATAACCGTGCCGGTATTCAGCAGGGGATAGAGGAGTTGGCCGATCTCGCCTATCAGGCCGCCCCACTTGAATTCGTTCGCCATCAGGTTTTTGCCGGTCGCCAGGTTGATCAGTATCGCCGAACTGATCAGGGCGACGGCCGGGGCCACCGCGTTTACGATTCCGAACAGTGGAGGGCGTCTGATGATTGCCTTGACCCCGACATACATCATGCCGCCGGCCAGAACCCAGGACAGGGCTCCGAACAGCGTGAAGAACATCGCTGCCAGTTTGACGCCGAAGACCCCCATCCAGTTCCCGATTTGTTCGTTACCGGCTGGAAGGTCAAGGTCGTGCGCGTCGAACGATGCGATGGAGAGCAGGATGAAGAGACCCGTCAGCGTAAGAACCATGCCGTGGATCCCGATCTCCCTGAGCGCCGCTTTCTGAATCTGTCTCGCGTCCTTTTCCTTCGTCACGACGCGCTTGTTTCCCGACATCTCAACCATATCCAGTCAGAGCAATCGAAATCGAGCCTATCATTGCCTCGCGCGCGTTGCCAAAATGACGGCTGGAACTTTGTGTAAAGGTCGCGCCAGAGGGGTGAGCGGGAAACGAAACATACCCGGCTTCTTGATTTGGCGCTATCCTATCTGATACCTTGGTCCGGCGGTTTCCGGCTGAAATTGGAGTTCCGATGGATCTGCTGTGTCTTAACTGCGGCGGGGAGTTCGAAGTGGACGCGAGTGCTGTCGGCTCGGATGGCGCGACAGTGAAGTGCGTTCACTGCGGCCTCGAGCAGTCCCTTTATGTCAGGCGCAGAACTGCGGGGTTAACGGAGTCGGGCGAGTTCCGTATGTCCGTGGACCTGATGTCGTCGGCGGACAGGATGGTTGCCGGTGAAGCGACATCAAAGCCTGTGGTCCGTGAGACGGTCGGCGCCTTCAAGAAGCCGATGAGTTCATCATGGGTCGAGAAGATGTCTCCAGATTCGCCTCAGGCCTCCGAAGGTCGGCAGGCTGCGATCGATGCGGTGCCCCAGGTTCCCGGTGACGATCAAATCGATCCCGAGTCGTTTTTTGTACCGGATCTGGCAGCCTCGATCCCGGGTATCGGCGCTGCGGAGGCCGGCTTGCTGGGGCCTTTCGTTGTCAGGTCTCCTGCAGCGCTTGTGCTGGAGTTTCCGGACTTTCAGGTGCTTGAGGAGTGGGCCAGATCCATCGAAAAGCCCGAGAAATATTCGGTTCAGGATCAATCGGGCGCCGAGTCCACTCTGTGTGATTTTCTGCGGGACAGGAAACCTGGGCCGTCCAGGGCAGGTGCGATCAGGAATGCCATGAGGGCTGCCGGTATCGAGGCCGGCGGCGACCCCGGCAGTTTTTCGGGTCAGTTGCGTCAGGCCGAGGCGAGGGGCCAGGGTGGGACAGGCGGTGATTCCAGCGTCTCCAGACAGTTTCAGTTCAAGATCGAGGAGACCAGGAAGCGCAGCCCCCGCAGGGTGGTTCTTACCGTTGTCATGGCGATTGCCGTGGTCGGTATCATACTTGGCGCGCTGTTTCTACTTGAGGTCATCTAGCGATGCTGCCCGATGTCGTTTATATCAAGTCACCGGACGGTGTAATAGTCCGGTTCGCTGATCGAAAGGCACTCAGAAACTGGCTGCAGGACGGCCGCATACCTGTCGAAAGGGATGCGCAGGGAAACCTTGTTTCCCAGGCACTCTGGCTGGACTCTGACAATGTCTGGAAGTCACTGAATATTCTTCTTGAGAAGCTTGGGATCAGTCTTGATCCTTCGGTCGGCGTCGATCCCCGCATTGCCGCATTTCCGGATGCGAATGACGATTACTTCCGAAAGTCCTTCGGTCCCGCGGCGCAGCGTTATTCCACTACCGGTGAATTCGGCGCGATGGACGTTCCGCAGCAGGATTCGGAACCTCGTACCGGCAAAACAACGGACGAGATGGCTGCCTTCGACGCGGCGCCAGAACCTGCCCCTGAACCCGTCCCTGAACCGGTCCCTGCCACGGCGGGCGAATTGTCATTCGCCCCTACGCCGGAACCTGCCTCTGAACCGGCCCCTGAACCTGCCCCGGAACCTGCCCCTGAACCCGTCCCTGCCACGGCGGGCGAATTGTCATTCGCCCCCACGCCGGAACCTGCCCCTGAACCCGACGTGAACGCCGGTGCCGTTGCAGGCATCAGATTCGAGACCACGCCCGCGTCCGTTTCACCGGTTCTCAGCGTGCGGCGGAAGCCGGCGGTTGAGGATGTTGCCGACGAGGACGAGGATGAGGACCCTGAGATGATCAGGGCCGCCCGGGGTAATACCAAGGCGCTCAGGGTGCTTATTGCAGTGCTTGTCCTTACCATCCTTGGCGCGTCTGCATGGCTGGCATGGCCGTATCTTTCGACAATGGGCCTTTTCCGTGGGCCTGCCGTGGCGGTTCAGGGTGACGACGGGTCCGGGGTCGTCGAGAAGGATGCCGGCGGTACGACCGGGGCCACGACCGATAACGGCATGAAGTCGGACAGGGACGTTGTCGGCGATCAGGGCAGCGCGGTTGCCGATGCTGCCGCTGGCGGCGTCCAGGGTGATTCCGGCGCGACCGCGGATGCGCGGGGTGCCGACGTTCCGGCCGGCGATGTAATCGTGAAGGCCGATGCCGGGAATGTACCCGCTGAGAAACTTCAGGCGCCTGTACCTCCGTCCCGTCCTGCCGAGCAGTCACCCAGGCCTCTCGAAACCACACCCGTGGCAGTTCCCGTTCCGGAACCCGCCGTGAAGAAGCCGGCGCCGGAACTGGTGGTGAAGAAGGCGGATCTGCCCGCTCCGGCACCTGTCGTGAAGAAGGTGAAACAGCCGGCACCCGCACCGGTCTTGAAGAAGGCCCCGCAGCCGGCGCCCTACGTGGATACTCCCGTGGCGGCTGGCGACTTCAACGGACATATGAAAGCGGGCGACAAGGCTCTGTCTCGCGATCCCGAGGTCGCGCTGGCCCACTATTCCCTGGCTCATCAGTTGAAACCCGGCAATCCGCTGCCTCTGCACAAAATGGGTGAGGCCTGCTTCAAACTCAGACGTTACGAGGAGGCCAAAAGCCATTACGAACGAGCTCTCGGTCTGGTGTCTTCGTATGGCCCGGCGATGATCGGCCTGGCACGTGTCGCAAAGGCAAGGGGGATTGCCGACGAGGCTCGCCGTTACTACCAGATGTATCTGGATGTGAACCCCAGCGGCACCCAGGCGAAAGAGGCCAGACAGTATCTAGGGATTCAGTGAATTCCATTGTCGTTGAAGGGGGCTGTGATGGATACAGATTCCAGTGCCACCGAGCCCCGCATTCTTGAGTACATTTATCCAGATCCCGAATCAGGCTCCGTTACCGGCAGAATCGTATCCGCCTGTCGCGATTCCAGTGTGGCGCTTCAAATGGTCGTGCCGCAGGCGTCTTCGCTCGTTCTCGTGGCCGATGCCCAGGTGCTTGCCCATCATGAGACATGGATGAATCGACTGACCGAAGGGCTTCTCATTCCAACGCATGTAATCCCGTTCGAACCCGGCGAGAAATCCAAGTCGCTGCACGAAGTGGAACGTGTGCTTTCCACGATGGCTGCCAGCCATGTCGATCGTGACTGCGTGGTGGCAGGTCTGGGGGGTGGCGTTGCGACGGATATGGCTGGAATGGTGGCGGCCCTCTGGATGAGAGGGGTGCGGCTGATCCAGATACCGACGTCGTTGCTGGCGATGGCCGACGCGGCCGTGGGCGGAAAGTGCGCCGTCAATACGGTTGCGGGACGTAACCTGGCAGGGTGTATGAAGTTCCCGGAGTACATCCTGATTGACGGTCGTTTCCTGTACACGCTTCCCGAGGTTGAGGTAAGGGGCGGCCTGGTCGAGATACTTAAGACCGGGGCGCTGGCCGAGGCGAGGTTGCTGGACATGCTTGCACAGACCGGTGGGCGGCCCTCGCATCAACAGGTGCTCGAGATGGCTGTTCTGGCCGCGGGCGTGAAGTCATGCATCGTTGAAAGGGACCCTTTCGATCGTGGAGTCAGGAACCTGTTGAATTTCGGGCACACGGTTGGGCACGCGATCGAGTCCGCCACCGGGTACACGATAAGACACGGGCTTGCTGTCGCGGCCGGCATGAGGGTCGAGTCCGCGGTGGGTGTCGCGATGGGATTGTGGGACTCCGAAAGCCGGGGGCGCCTTGTGTCCCTGCTTGACCTGATTGGTGTCGATTCGACTGTAAGGGTCGATTTTGATTCTGTTTTGTCTTTCATGATGCTTGACAAAAAGAACTCTGGTGGACGCATACGGCTTTCGATTCCTGCCGGAGGACTTGGCGGCCCGGTTCCAGACGGATACTCACCCGTGTCGGTTCCGGCACGACTAATCAGGGATTGCTGGAATGGCTGAAGTCCCGCCCGGCATTCTAGTCTGTGTTTCCGGCGGCTTCGGCAGCGTCGACAAACTGCGGACCTTTCTTGAATCAAACCCCGAGGTGGCCTCCGGCAGTCGGTGGATGCTGGAGATTCGGCTGGATCTGTTTGACGGGCCGATTGAGCCGGTTCTGGATATCGTCTCCCAACTGGGTGACAAGGCAGTTGTTTCGTGTCGTTCGAGGCGTGATGGCGGCCGATTCGCCGGTTCCGAGAGCGAGCGTGTGGCACTGCTGGCCAGGGCTGCTTCATCCGGCGCAGGCTTTGTCGATGTGGAATTGTCGACCTGGCAGAAGGGTGGAGGAGACCAGATTCGGCGGGCTTGTTCCGGAAGCAGCCGGGTGATGTTGTCGGTTCACGAGACAGTGTCATCAGGTTACTTCGCCGATCACGCGGCCAGATTGAATGCGAGCGGTGTTGATGCGGTCAAGCTGGCTGGAACGGTTCGAAACGCCGGAGATCTGATTGCCCTGGCACGGGCGGGACGCTCTCTGAAGGCCCCATTCACAAGCGTTGCAGGCATGGGCCCCGGGGCTGCCCTTACCAGGATGAGACCATCGGCGTTCGGGGGCCGGATGACGTACGCGTCGGCAGGCGTCGGACTCGAAACCGCCGATGGACAGCCGGATTTCGCCCGGTTGAAATCCTGGAGGGTGTTCGAGTCGGATCTGCTTCTTCCCGTGGCCCTCGCCGGCGGTGAACAGATCGCCGCCTCTCCGGGGCCGGATATTCTGAACCGTGTCTTTGCCCTGCGTTCAATTCCCATGCAGTACTTTCCGCTGCCGGCAGCCGACTGGGATCAGATTGTCGAGGCGATTGGATTTTTTGGAATCAGGAAGCTTGCCGTAACGATGCCGTTCAAGTTCAAGCCGGCACAGCACTGGCCGGATGCCTTGATGGACCCGGCGGTCAGGCGAACCGGGGTTACCAACACGGTCACGATCGGCACGGACGGACGCGTAAGTCTGTCCAACACGGATTCTGTCGGGGCGACCGAGCTGTTCGACCGCCTGGGCGGCGTGGCCGGGATGGATATGTTGATTCTGGGCGGAGGCGCGACATCGCGCAGTATCTCGTCGGCGGCGCTCCAGGCCGGTGCGGCGGTGACCGTGTCCGCCAGAAATTTTGCGGTTGTGTCGAAATCCTGGCCCGAGTCTTTGAAGGACGTCCGGTTCAAGGGGTGGGAAAGGCGCTCGGAAGGCTTTCATGACGTGGTGATCAACACGACCCCGCTGGGCGCTGATCGGGTCTCTTCGGCTGCGTTGATGCCGACAGTCAATGCCGGTGTGGCGGCGATTGATGTCGTTGTCCCTGGACGCGAGCCTACGGGTCTGATTCTTTCGGCCGGGAAGGCCCGCATCAAGTTCGCGTCCGGTCTGGACTTCTGGTGTGCCCAGGCTGTTCCGCAGATCAAACTGCTGTGCGGAATCGATTTTCGGTACGAGGACCTGGCGCACATCATGGAACAGGCCGGTCATCCCTGCACCGGGATGATGGCCAAATTGGACAGCAGGCTGCCAGGTTCCGATCTTGAGCCGGTCAGGCTGTCGGTGCCGGGCTCCAAGAGTATCACCCAGAGATATCTTGTACTTGCTGCCACGGCACGGTACCCGTCCAGGATCAGCAATCCATCGGGCAGCCGGGACTGCCGCGAGATGGAACGCGCGCTCGGCATGATGGGTGTCAGGTTCGGCAGGACTGCCGACTCGCTCGATGTGTACCCGGCGGATTTTCCGAGCGACCCCGGTAGAGCGATTCCGACCGGCGAGGGTGGGACGACCACCAGGTTCATTGCAGCCCTTGCCATGCTGTGTGACTTTGAGGTCAGGCTGAAACCATCCGGTTCCATGGTGGAACGACCGATGTCTCCACTGTTTGAAGCGCTGACCGCCGCTGGTGTCGACGTAAAGAGCATCGACGGTGAGATCAGGTTGCGTCGTGTTTCGGAAACTCCGGCTCTGGTCGATGTCGACTGTGGCAGTTCGAGTCAGTTCGCATCCGCGCTTCTAATGGCCGGAGCGTCGGTCGGCGGGGGTATTTCCATCGCGATCAGGGGTGGGATGGTATCCGGACCGTATCTCGAGATGACGGCATCGGCGATAAGGGAGTTCGGGGGCGAGGTCGTTGTTGAAGGTGATGTATGGCGCGCGAGGGGTTTGCGCCACATCCAGGGATTGCGCGTCAACGTTGAGGGTGATGCCTCGCTGGCCGCGTTCTGGGAGGCGGCGGCGCTGATCTACGGGCGCAGGATCGATATCGCCAACATGCCGGGGGCGGCCGCGCGCCAGGGGACGGGACTTTCGACTGTTTCGGGGCGGGGGACTGGACTTCAAGGCGATGCCTGCTATCCAGAGCTGTTCGCCAGGCTTCTCGAACCTGGAAACGTCGAACTGGATTTGACGGACACGCCGGACCTGTTGCCTCCTCTCGCGTTGGTCGCGTTGTTCCGGGAAGCGGAAACCGTGTTTTCAGGAATCGCACATGCCAGGTTGAAGGAGTCGGACAGGCTTCACGTGCTGGCCCGTGAACTGGTAAAGGTCGGCGCCGTGATTGGCGAGGACGAGGATCGGCTGACTTTCAAACCCTCCAGGCTGAGAGGGCCGGCGAACCTTAACCCGGACGGCGATCACAGGATGGCAATGGCGTTCGGAATTTTGTCCCTGCGCGTGCCGGGACTGAAGATTATGGATCCCGAATGCGTGGATAAGTCGTATCCTGCGTTCTGGCAGGATCTAGAGATGGTCAGGAATTGAAGAATATCGATCCGATTGCAATCATCGGCATGCGCGGAGTGGGCAAAACAACGGTGGGCGCCGCGCTGGCCGCAAGACTTGGTGTTGGTTTCATTGATACCGACGTTGTCGTGGAGCGCCAGCTTGGCGCGGACATTCTTGACCTTTTCGCGCAAGGTCGCGTGGCGGAATTCCGCGAAGCCGAAGAAGCCGCCTGCATCGAGGCTATAAAGTCCGGCTGCGTCGTGGCGCTTGGTGGTGGTTCAGTCACGTCCGAGCGCGTGCGGCGGGTGTTGTGGTCCGTCATGACCATTTTTCTGGATGCCAGTGATCATCTCATAGCATCCAGGCTGCAGGATGATTCGCGCCCTTCGATTACAGGGCTCGCTCCGGCGCTTGAGGCGGCTGAGCTTTCCAGAATGCGTCGGCCCTGGTATCTCGATGTCAGTGATTTCGTTATTCATGTGGACGGCAAGTCGGTTGAACAGATTTGCGACGAAATCATCGGTTGCATGAAAGGTTTCGACCAGGAGGACTCCTGATCCAATGGGTGGGAGCTCGATCGGCAGCGCATTCAGGGTAGTGACCTTCGGTGAGTCCCATGGACCCGCGGTAGGCGCGGTGATCGAAGGTGTCCGGCCCGGGCTTGCATTCGATGTCGAGATTGTCAGGCGCGAACTGGCACGGCGCAGGCCGGGCGTGAACGAACTGGTTTCGCCCAGGTCCGAGGCTGATGAACCCGAGATTCTGTCCGGTGTCTTCGAGGGGCGCACCACTGGCGCTCCGATATGCATAGTTGTTAGAAATCATGATGCTATACCGTCAGAATATGACGGCGTAAAAGATTTGTTCAGGCCAGGGCACGGGGACTTCAGTTGGCTTGAAAAATACGGAATCAGGGATCATCGCGGGGGTGGACGGCAGTCGGGTCGCGAGACGGTCGGACGCGTCGCGGCCGGTGCGCTGGCCCGGGTCGTTCTGGCACAGACCGGCACAGTGGTGCGGGGGCGGGTGGTCGAGATCGCCGGCATCGAAGCGGCGCCTGTCGCTGCCGATGAGATTGACTGGGATGTGGTCGTGGCCAGTCCTGTCAGGTGTGCCGATCCCGTGGCCGGCGCTGCGATGGTTGAAGCGATTCGGAAGGCGGCTGGCGAAGGCGAGTCGGTTGGCGGAGTGGTCGAGGTCGTTGCGTCTGGCGTGCCGGCGGGGCTGGGCGAACCTGTGTTTGGCAAACTGGATGCGGAGATTGCCCGGGCGTTAATGTCCATCGGGGCGGTCAAGGGCGTCGAGATTGGCGAGGGCTTCCGGGCGGCACGGATGATTGGATCGAAAATGGTCGATCAGATGGCGACCGGCGGGTGCCTTACGAACCACGCGGGCGGGATCCTTGCCGGAGTGTCCAACGGCATGCCGATAGTGTGCAGGGTGGCGGTTAAACCGACTCCAACCGTGTCTGGCGAGTTGCGCACCGTCGACCTTGACGGCAGAGAGGTTTCGTTCAGAAGGGAAGGGCGATCCGATCCCTGCATATGTCCCAGGCTGGTCCCGGTCGCGGAGTCGATGGTGTCTATCGTGCTTGCCGATGCCGTGATGTCGCAGGAAGCGGTGCGCGGCGGTTGAAAACAGACACGGAGCTGTTCCTTCCGGGGCGGGGCTGCCTTGTCATCATCTGTAGTCAAGCAGAACAAGACCATTTTTCGAAGTGAATTCAGCGGTCGCGACTGTCGCGCCATGCGCATGGCCCAGCGCCTGTCCGTCACGGACGGCGATCCGTCCCGTTCGCGGCAGTGACGAGATGAATGCCTGGAAGGCGGTCGATGGCGCGGGAACGTTGTGGAAGTCGGCGGGTGTGCTGAAATCAACGTAGGTGACTTCATCACCATCGACCGTTCCGTCAAGCGCAACGAAGTCCCATCGGCCGGCCGCGAGAACGGGGCGTGCCAGCTTTGCCTTGATGCTGGCGGCGGTTCCAGGGAGGGCCGCGTCGAGTCCGTCAAGATAACGCCTGGCCAGGTCCAGGGAGGCGTGGCAGTCTGGTCGGCATGGATAGTAGAAAACCGGGCCGACCATGGGTGGAAGGAAACTGAGCTCCCACGGAATGGGAGACATCACATTGGGCAACCGTCCGAGCATGGCGCCCATGACGTGTGAATCATCCTGAATCGGGAGGGATGCGAACGCCGTGGCACAACACTCCGGGTACCCGAGGGTCAGTCCAATCTCGAGAATTGTCTGCCGTCTGTCTGAAGGAGACCCGCCATCAAACTCGCGATCCTCAAGTTCCATCAATCTATCGAGTCTGGATCTGTCGGCCGAGACGTATGCGCAACCGGTATGTTGATTCTGCTCGATAAACCAGCCGGCGTCGCGAAACTGACGCGAGCGTGCCATCAACATGTTGGCGTCGGGGCCTTCCTTTTTCGCGACGGCACGCAGTCCGGAGACAAGTCCGAACAACTCGATATCATGCAGGAACGTTGTGTACAGGGGGGTATCGGTGGCCGGAACCATTGCCGGGGATGCCGCCTTTCGTCTTCAAAGTGATTGTGCTGTGCTATTGATCCGTTCGCAAGACCTTTTTTGAAGATTTTGTAAAGTTTGTATCCTCGACCGGAAAATCACACGGAAAGGTGGGGGCAGGGTAGAATTCGGTTTGATGTTTCTGGGAGGCAGCGGCCGGAGTAATCATGGAACGCCGTCGGATTCTGTTCGTGGTGCCACCGATGCTGCTGGACGGCAACTACATCGACTATCCATGGGCAGCAGACCTCGGCGCCTTGACCTGCGCCGCCCGCGCCGCCGCCGCCGGCTGGCATGTCGATGTCCTTGATTCCCTCGCCCAGCCTGCCTCCGGCTGGCCCGCCCCACCCACCCAGGTTGATTTTCCGGGGTCCGATTCACCCTCCAGTTTACCCACCCAGGTTGATTTTTCCGGGTCGGAATTGCCCTCCGATTTACCCACCCAGGTTGATTTTCGAGTGGCCGGGATTCCGTTCGATACCTTCGCCGAGATGGCGATGGAGATGGTTGATGAATGTCCCCCGGACCTGGTCGTCATTGTCAATCATCCTTTCCTGTGGGCCTCAAGGCGGATGGTTGCGCCCATCGTTTCACGGTTGGTCGACCGACTGGGAGATGTTCCGGTTGTTCTTGCAGATTGCGCCGTCGGCGGCATGCTTTACGTCGAGCGGGAGCCGGAATCCATTTTATCGGCGTTCCCGGGCGTGAGCGCTGTGATTGGATTCTCTGGTGAGTCCGCCTTCGGTGACCCCGACAATCTGCTCTCGCGGATTCGGGCAGGCGAGAAGTTCGTAGCATCTCCGGCAGTCACTCCGCCCGGCATGCCGATGTGGGACGCTGTCGATATCCGCAGCCGCCACGCTTTCAACGTGCGGTTCATCAACGATGGAGACAGGCTTGAGCAGTTCGGTGTTGGAGCCGGGTCATTGCCTGTGCTTGGCTCTTCGGGCTGCGTGTTTGACTGTGTTTTCTGCACATCAAATCCCGGTCGTGGAAATACTGGGCCCGGCGCATACAGAGTGGTTCCCTTGCCAGAGCTTCAGGACCGTCTGTATCTGATGAAACGGGCGTACGGACTGAGACATGCCGTGTTTCTGGATGACGCCGCAAATCTGCGGCCGGATTTCGCGGACATGTTGAGAATGCTCAATGCCGAGGGGCTCAGATATGACTTCCCGAACGGTTTGCGTGCCGATCGTCTCGACAAGGAAACGATCGAACTGATGAAGGGACGGGTGACGACCCTGTCAGTTTCCTGTGAAACCGCGGATCCTGTCGCGTTGGCCGCCAAGGTTGGCAAACGTCTTGATCCATCGTCGGTCGAGACAGCGGCTCGACTGGCGCGGGATGCCGGCGTGCCGATGATGGTTCATTACATCATCGGTTTCCCCTGGGAAACGCTTTCCGACGTTCACGTGACCCTGGATTTCGCCCGCCGACTCTTCGAACAGTATGGCGCCATTCCTGCCGTTCAGTACGCCACTCCTGTCCGTGGCTCCCGTCTGTTTGACCTTGTCTGCCGACCCACCCAGGTTGATTATTCCGGGTCCGATTCACCCACCCAGGTTGATTTTTTGGGGGATGAAAACGGGGCAAAGGCTTCGTTCCAACACCGGCCTTCGTTTGTGCCGGCGGCCATGAAACCCGGGGAACTCGAGGCGGCGATGATAGCCTTCAGGCGGAGGATTGACGCCGCGGTGCCCTCGAAGGTGATAATTAACGTCACATACGAGTGCATCAATTCATGTGAATTCTGTGCCATCTCAAACCGCGTCCGAAAATCGATACCGAAGGATCGCATTTTCGAGATTCTGGACGAGCACAGAGCCAGGGGGATCCAGAACGTCGACTTTGACGGCGGGGAGCCACTGCTGCATCCGGGGATTCTGGAAGCCGTCAGACATGCTGCCGAGACGGGTTATCATCAGATCAACGTCACATCGAATGGCCGGATGATTGCCAGCCCCGACATGGCCAGAGCTTTGCTGAAAAGTGGTGTCACCAGTCTTCTGATCAGTCTGCATGGCGAGTCGCCGGAGGTTCATGACCTGATAACCGGCAAACCGGGCAGCTTCGATGAAACGCTCGCTGGTATCGATAATATTCTGTCATTTCGAAGGCTTCTGGGCTCGGATGTCGATTTTGGCGTGAATGTGACGATCTGCCGTCACAATGTTGAGCACATTGAGGCGCTTGCGCGATTGATGGCAAGTCGTGGCGTTCCGAAGATGAACTTCCAGTTTTTGACTCCTTTTGGAGCGGCTGCCACCGATCTCCTGCCGGACCCTGTCGAGGCTGCTGCCCGCGTCGAGAAAATCATCCGCGAACTTGGTGACCGGATGCGGATCTACGTGGTTAATGCCCAGATGTGTCTTTTCGCACCGGAGTACGAGAGTCATCTTCTGAACGACCTTCAGAAGCTTGGGCGCACGATGGTGTTTGTATGGGAAGAGGAAGTTAATCTTTTCAAGTATCTGGCTGAGCGGCGCGTCAGGGTGCCCAGGTGTGAGTCCTGCAGGCACTACCTGGTCTGCGACGGCTTCTACGAATTTCCGAGTGAAACCGGAGTGCCTGCTGATCGCGAGGTGCAGTATGGACGATAGTCCTCGGAAGGGTGTGGGAGCCTCGGGAATAGATTACTCGGACGTCATGGTCGACCTGATCATGGGATACGACTGCAACGTCAAGTGCGACTACTGTTCCGTCACGGATGCCATGCGGGGCATCAACATGTCGACAGCGGAAGTGATCTCCGAACTTGCGGATGCCAGGGCGATGGGGATGCACAAGGTGGCGTTCGGCGGTGGAGAACCCACGATCAGAAGGGATCTGCTGCCCCTTGTCAGGTGGGCCAGGGAGAGGGGGTTCGACTGGGTCAAAGTCTCGTCGAACGGTCTGATGTACGCATATCCCGATTTTGTCAGGCGAGCCGTCGATTCCGGAGTGACCGACTTCCACATCTCCGTCATGGGGCACACACCGGAAATGTACCAGGCAACCATGGGCGATGCCCGCTGGTTTGACGTCGTCATGCGTGGCGTCGACAACCTGGTGGCCGCAGGTGTGTCACCCGTTCTTGACATGATCGTCAAGCGCGACACCTACGAATCGCTGACTGAAACCGTGGAATTCTGGGCCGCACACGGCGTGACCTCTTTTCCGCTATGGCTCGTCTCCCTGACAGACCAGAACGCCGCCAATCCGGACAGTCTGCCGCGAGTCAGCCAGATGTATCCGGAACTGGCGCGGGTGTTCGACTTCGCCTCACGCAACGGGCTGAAGGTGTATTCACGCCATATTCCCAGGTGCATGCTGCGCGGGTACGAGGCTTTTATTCACGACCTTCGCGAGGATCGCGTATACATCGTCACGCCGGGATCCCGTTTCTTCCTCTGGGAGTCCGACATCAGCGCCAACACCTACGCTCCGGCGTGCGAACGGTGCCGTTTTGTCAGGGGCGAATGCCAGGGTGCGCGCAGGGACTACATTGCCCGATGGGGCGAAGACGAAATCGTCCCGTTCGAGGAGTGAAAGACAATGGCCGCGCCCAGACCTGAACTGGCCGTATCCAATTCGTTCGATTACCTTCCTGTCAGACCTCTGCCGGGGTTCAATCTCAACCCGGCTGACTGTTCAGCCAGATCTCACGGGCTTGCCTCAATCCAATCCAGCCGGGTGGTGCTGGTGAATGCGGCCGGTCGAACCGAGCAGAACGCCGATGGAGGATGCTCCGAGGTCGGCCGGACGGTTCTGTGCAGAACCGACACGGGAGACTTCACCGATGATGAGTTGAGGACAATAGTCCATGATTGCGGTCAGTTATATCTGGATGTGTCTGGGAAGGCATCCATAGACGACTTCCAGACGGACGTCAGTCAGCTTGTACTCGCCGCGGAATGCAGGTGTTGTCCCGACTTTGCTCAATGCTGCTGTTGCTACGTTCCGGCGCCACATTCATATTTTTTGGATGACGAACGCTGGCTGGCCACGATGATGGCCTCTCTGAGAGGTCGTGTTCTGGACATCGGCCTTGGGAACGTGCCTTATCTGCGTTTTGCCGGTGACGCCATCCTTGAGTATCACGGGGTCGACCCGGATCCGGACGCCGGTGCCCACGTGGAAAAATACGTTCGGCTCCATAGTGTGGTGATTGAGGATTTCTCCGGTTTCGATGGGTATTTCGACCACGTTCTTTCCCTGCGCAGCCTCAATCATTTTCTTGATGTCAAGGCGGCCCTTCAGGTCGTGTCGAGATGTCTGAGACCTGGTGGAACCGCGGTATTCATCGAATCACTGGCGCTTCCCATGGTTCGCACCAGGTCCAAGGCTGCCTACAGTCACAGTGAGGCCCGCGGTGGCTTTCAGCATCTGCGAAACTGGTCGTCTGTTCATCTTGTCGATCTGGTGACCCGGCATTTTCAGACAGACTTCGTTGTCGAGCACCATCGCCCGGTCGGCCCCGACACCTGTGATCAATGGATAGTCACGCTGCGGCGGAAATGAACATCAAGCAGATCACTTGAAGGACCATTTGGCGGTGCACGCTCCCGCACCGCTGCAGTCAGCCGTGTACTCTCCCTCTGGCGCCTTGGCGTCGGTGATCGGGACATCGTCGAAGTTGATGCAGCCGGTTCCGGTTCCGGTAATGAAATACAGCTGAACCATGATGTCGAACGGGGCCATTCCCGTGCAGTGGTAGATCCATGCCTCGCTGTAGGCCAGCCGAACCGACAACGGATCCTTGAGGACCTTCAGGAAATAGTCCTCGTCTATCGGTTTTGAAGCCGCCTCGACCGTGCAGACAGCGTCCTCAACGTTAAAGGTGAGCGGCTCGGTCAGCTCGAGTGTGCCAACCGCATGGTAGTTTGTTTCGTCAATCCCATCGTCTTCAACAGTCAGCGACACCGTGGCCCGGGCCTTGAAAGTCTGTCCAGGCGCCGTGAGGTATGTGAAGCTGAAATCGACCGTGCCGGTCATGGCAGCGGCCTCGTCTTTGATCATCACGTACGCGAACACGATTGTGTTGTCACTAAGGCGGGCACTGACCGCAACGGTGTCAGGACTTGGTGCCGAGGCGGGCGCCTGATAGGTCGCCTGCAGTCCGGAACCGGAGATGGTTCCCACCGCTGCATCGCCACCCTGAATCCCGTTCACCGACCATTCCGAAGCGGCTACCAGCGGAGCCAGATTGTCGGAGCAATCGTATCCCAGAGGCGCAAGCAGACCATCAAGCAGATCCGGGCTGGCATAGCAGTAGCGGACGCCCAGGCCAAGCGACTTGCCGACCTTCACCTCGGAGGTCATGGGCATCAGAACAGCCCCTTTGACCAGCGACCAGTCACTCAAATGGTCGGTTTCAACCGTAACCGTCTTTGAATCCTCGTCACATGTGATCTCACCGGGAACCTGCCAGATGGAAGCCTCGTTCTGGAATGCGATCCGGAGACCCTGAATCGAGATATCCTGAATTTCCTCGTCAGCAACCTTGAATTCCAGTGTCGCCGGCGTCGAAAACTCCGTGTCGTCCGGGCTCAGACGGTAGGCGTGACCTATTCCGGCGGGCGCGTAGTTCGTGACTGGATCGATTGAAACCTGTGTGTCTGACGCCAGCGCGCCTGCCGGAACGGTAAGGGTCAACCGTCCGTCCGACGACGTCAGGGTGCCTCCCTCCGAACCGATTGTAGCGGTCGCCACATCCTCACCGAGAACGTGTGTTCCCTGTTGTGTCACGGCGGGCAGAAAATCGTTGTTCAGTTCGGTGCCACATCCAAATGCCAGCAGCATCAACGAGAGTGCGGTCGTTATCATCGGGATTCGTCTCACGGCGACCTCCATTCGGGAT
>JAGOFO010000177.1 GCA_017997155.1 Myxococcota bacterium | reverse complement strand
GTCCTTGACCTCGCCATTCACGAACTGCTGCTGCACCCGCGAAACGCTGTCGTTTCCCTTCTGCACGAACGGATCGGCCGGAGCCTCGGGAAGCCCGCTGGCTTGAATAATGGCCGGCTCGATCGGTATTTCGCTGTCCGAGCGTGGGCGGCATCCGCTGCACACGACGGCAATCACTGTCATGATGATCACATTGTGAAGGCGCATTCGACCTCCCGGGACATCGGAACAAAAAGACAGGCCTGCACGAATTCTATTTCCGACCGGCCGGAACACAAAACTTACGACACACGAAAAATGAAGTTCGTGCCCGATCCGACCGGAACGGATCTTTTACGAATTGATATCCGGACGGTCACGAGTACAATGATTCGGGGTTCCATTTTTCGAGGTGGCAATGGCGGATCAGGATGGAAACAGCGCAAACGAGCTCAGGGAGTACGTGAAAGCCAAGTCCCAGTGCCTCGAGGACAATGATCTGTATAAGTTGTTCGACCTTGAGCCCCTGGCGCCTTCGTCCGCCGTTCGCGACGCCTACTTCAAACTGGCAAAGAAGCTCCACCCGGACGCCATCGCCCGGGAGGGAATCGAAGACATGGAAGCGGCCGCGGTAAACCTGTTCAAGGGCATCGCCAACGCATACCGTATCCTGAGCGACCCGAAGAAAAAGGCGGAATACGATGCCGACTTCGCCAGGGCTGCGGGCGTCAGCATGACACCTACCCAGGCGAAGACAAAGAAGGACCTTGAAAACGAAGCACGAATGCACTTCCACAAGGCAAGCCTGTTGATGAAACGCGGCGCCTGGGAAGACGCTGCAGCGGCGCTGCGCAAGGCAATCGACATCGAACCGACCAACAGCGAGTACCTGTGCGCGCTGGGCTGGTCGGTGATGCAGAACGACAAGCTTCCTCCGAGCAGGGCGCTTGAGGAGGCACGAGGCTGGTTCGAGAAGGCCATCAACTCGGATAAACCCACGGCCGACGCACACTACCACATGAGTCTGTACTACAAGGCGATCGGGGACGTTCAGAAGCAACGTATGGAAATCCAGGACGCCTTGATGCTTTCTCCCGATCACATCAGCGCCCAGCGCGAACGCCGGCTGCTGAACATGCGCACACAGAACCAGAAGCCAGACATTTTCGCATCTATCCGCAAGTGGTTCGAAAAGCAGACGCGAGGCACCGGCAAGAAGAAACGCTGACAGCCGGTCTTTTACGAATCAAATCTATCAATACCGGGAAGCGTGCGGAGATCGGGGGACGTCTTCAGAGACAACCGGTGGACTCGCCGGAGTGCCCGGCAGCGCCGGGGTTGGTGACCGACGAGCCGCCAGCGCCACCCGTTCCGGCGATTATCACTGCGCCACTGGCCGTGTAGGACGTAGAAACACAGACGATCCCGAAGCTGGGGCCACCACCGCCGCCGCCACCGTTGCCACCTTTTCCGCCGTTGCCACCATTGCCACCGGCCGCGCCCTGTCCCTGATCGTCGTCGTCACCCTTATCACCTGCGGCCCCACCGGAACCACCGTTGCCCCCCGAGCCTCCCGCGCCACCGCTGCCGCCATTGCCGCCACTTGCGGTAACAATCATCGTGTTCTCGACCACAATGGCCGAACCTGTCACGAGGATGCCAACCGACGCACCGCCGCCACCGCCGCCCGAGCCGCCGGTGCCGCCACCGCCGCCACCGCCGCCACCGCCACCGGAAGAACCGTAGGTTCCGCACCAGTTCGTCGACAACGTCTCGGGGTTATCCCCGCCACCACTGCCGCCACCACCGCCGCCACCGCCGTTGGTGCCGGACGTTCCCTCACCACCGTCCGCCGGCGCGTATCCCGCCGCCGAGAACAATCCCATCGCGAGGCCACTCGAACCATCGGTGCCAAAACTACCCGACGAACCCATTTCCCCAGGCGAACCGTCACCGGTATTCGGTCCTCCAACCCCGCCGGTGCCGAAACCAGACAGGTTGCCGGAGCCGGGCTGACCTGCGTTGCCGCCCTGATCCGACTGTCCACCCGCACCGCCCGTTCCACCGTTCGCGCCTCCAGCGCCGCTGCCACCCGCACCCCCGGCCGGCTGGCTGCACGAGCCGCACAGACCCAGGCAGTCCGTGCCGAACGGGTCCGAAGCGCAGTAATACTCACATCCCGTGTTGCCCGAGGAACCGTTTGAACCATTCTGGCCGACGCTGCCAGCAGGCCCATTCCTGCCTGAAGCCCCTGCCCCGGCCTGAACCGTGCACGCCTGAATCAGAAGACCGGGGCTGTCGGATACCTGGATGGCCACCGAACTGGTCCCGAGAACGGATGCCGACTCACTTGTTATGACTAGCCCCTGAAGCACCGTCGGCGCATTCAGACCGGTCGCCACGACGGCAGTCGTGGAACCTCGAACCTGCGTGACCTTGGTCGAAGATCTCCTCCATCCGTTGGCACGCTCGTACTTTCCATAGACACCGACGCCATCGGCCAGGACAAGCGACTCGTTGTAGACGCCTTCCGACACGAGCACCTGGGTGGCCCCGGACGACGAGGCCCTGGTGATTCCGGCCTGAATCGTGGCAAGCGGGGCGTCGCGGGTGCCCTCGTTGGTGTCGAGTCCGGTGACCTTGTCCACGAATACCGCCAAGGCCAGGTCGCCGTCCACGCCATCGCAATTGCCATCCCGGGCATCTTCGTCGGGAAGATCGACAAGTTCCGCGCCATTTAACGGGTCACACTCATTGTCGGCTCCATCGACACACGCCGGCACTGTCTGCGCACATATTCCCAGACCGCACGACAGGGTACCGAGATCCACGATCTCATCTGTCTCGCCATCGCAGTCGTTATCGACGCCGTCGCATTCCTCAGTCCCTGAAGCCACGTCTCCTTCGCAGACCAGGCCGCTGCCGTCCTCTGCGCAGCCCCAGACACCATTCATGCACTCGTCGACATCACTGCCGTCACACGGGGCACCCTTGTCATTCCAGTCCTCGTCAGTGTTGCCGTCACAGTTGTCATCAAGGCCATTGCACAGTTCTTCGATCGCCCCTTCCAGCGGATCGCATTCGTCGGCCTGACCGTCAACACAGAGCTGAACCATGTGGGCACAGATGCCCAGGCCGCAGTTGACTGTACCCATGTCGTCGATGGTGCCGTTACAGTCATCGTCGATTTTGTTGCAGACTTCGTCCGAAGGCGTGGACACGGAACAAAGACCCCACTCGTAGTTGGAGCCGTTTCTGACGCACAGGCGGCTTCCAACACAGGTGCCGGCCTCGTTTGATCGGGTGCAGCGGGATGCCATGCCGGCGACCTGGTTCACGCACGGACACAATCCCTCTTCCCTGACGCAGGCAGAGAAACCGGCCTCGATCTGCTGGCATGTGAAGCCCGGCCGGCATCCTTCAGGATTGGCAGTGCAATCGGTTCCACAGAATGCGGCTTCCTCGCCGTAAGACACGCAGCGCGCCGTCTCCTCTCCCTCGACGACCCTGCATCCATCATCCGATGTACAGGGCTTGCAAAGGGACGATTCACCCGGCACGCAGACATACGTCGGATCCATGTTCGGCAAGTAGACGAATTCGCATGACCACGAGGGATCCGGACATTCGCTCGTGCAAAAAGCCGAACAGATGCTGCCCCAGATATATGGCATGCAGAAACCGTAAAGGCAGTCCTCGTTCTTGTCGCAGGGACTTCCGAAAGCGCCTTCCTCGATTTCGCCACCGATATCCACCGGATTCAAATCCGAAACCGTGCCATCGTCCATGACCTGATCGTCTCGGGCCACGTCGGTAACGCCGTCCGCGAGTACGTCCGGATAGGAAACATCGAAGCCATAATCCGGGATGATGACAATGTCCTCGACAGTATCCTCACCACCGCAGCCACACCAGACTGCGACCGGAACGGCGAGGATCAGTAACACCGCATACTTGTGCGTCATGTTCTTCTCCAGTGGAATCATGATGCCGATGATACAGGCAAATCGACATCAATTCCAATCCCCCGGAAGACGACCATGAGATCATGTGATTCGGATTATCAATCTTTGGGGACTGATACCAGGATAGTGACCTCGCCCTTCACCACCCTTCCGGAGAACCCTTCGGCGCACTCGGCCGGAGTGCCCCTGATGAACTCCTCGTGAATCTTGGTCAGCTCGCGGGCAACCACCACGGTTGATGAAGGCTGTGTCTGGCCAAGCTCGTCGAGCACCTTCAGAAGGGTACGCGCGGGAACGAGAAAGATGAACGTGCCTGAATCGCGGTTCAGCGACTGAAAAGCCTTCAGGCGTCGAGCCGACTTCGCATCCACGAATCCCATGAATGTGAACCGATCGGACGGCAGACCGGCACCGCAGAGCGCAAGGATGGGGGCGCACGGACCTGGAACCGGAACAACAGGGATCCCAGCCGCCGACGCCTCGGAAACCAAACGGTATCCAGGATCGCTGACGAGCGGCGTCCCGGCGTCCGAGACAAGCGCCACATCGTTGCCGGAAAGCAGAATCTGCACTATCTGACCAGCGGCCCTGCGCTCGTTCAGATCGTGATAGGCGACCATCCTTCGGCCTGTGCGATCGATTCCGAGGGCCTTGAGCAGCATACCGGTGGATCGAGTGTCCTCACAGGCCAGCACCGGGGCCGAGGACAGGATGCGGAGGGCGCGCTGGGTGATGTCCTCAAGATTTCCAACGGGGGTCGCGACAACGTACAGCGTGCCAGAC
>JAGOFO010000027.1 GCA_017997155.1 Myxococcota bacterium | reverse complement strand
TCGATGCCGCACATCAGGCCGAGCTTTTCGTAGAACTCGGGCTCTGCGAACTGAATTCCGGGCTTCTTCATGAACGTACTCCATTCCCGCTGGGAAAATTGGTCCGTAGCCGCGCGGATGGTATCAGGGAATCGATCCGCGGTTAAGGGGGTTAAGGCCGGAAATCTCCCAGCGAGTCAAATCTTTTCCGCATCCATTGACGCCTCTGGATGCAACGGAATAAATCCGTGTTTGTTGGCGCGCTGGATTCATCGTTGATCCGATTCCAGACTTGACCGGCCCGCTTTGTCGAATCGTGCGATAATCAGACGACTTTCCCGGAGAACGACTATGGCGGATATCATCAAGGCGGACTTTGCCAACCGGTCACACCGCGACGCGGTATTGAGCCTTCTGGACGCGTATTCCCTTGATCCAATGGGCGGCGGCGAGCCTCTGCCCGACTGGACGCGGGCGAACCTGCTCGACGAAATGGCCCGGCGTCCGTACATTTTCTCGCTGCTGGCCATGGTCGATGAGCGTCCAGTCGGCCTGGCAAACTGCATCGAGGGCTTTTCGACGTTCGCGGCCCGCCCGCTGCTGAATATCCACGACATCGCCGTGCTGCCCGGTTTCCGTGGTCGCGGAATCGGTCGCGCGCTGCTTGCCGAAGCCGAATCGATCGCCCGTTCCCGAGGCTGCTGCAAGATGACCCTGGAGGTGCTTCAGGGCAATACGACTGCCCGCTCCGCCTATCTTTCCTTTGGTTTCAAACCTTACACGCTGGACGACGCGCTTGGTGGCGCGGAGTTCTGGCACAAATACCTGTGAAGCACTGTTTCAACGCGCGATAGACAAACGACGGTCGGCAGATATTCGGAGGATTGTCAGGAATTTCGATTTGCGGAGGTGGCCTTTTCCAGGTTGATTTCCGCTTCGGACCGACGCAGATACACTGGCTCGACGGTCTGAACGTCTGCGAAGTCGCCTTCCAGGAATTTCGACGTTCCAATCACACCCAGTACCGACGCCCTGATCAGATCTTCCCAGGGGGCCGCGCGCACCATGCGGGCCTGAAGTCTGTCCGAAAAGACCGCCGCGAAAGCCTCGATTCCCTCGCCAGCGCAGATGATACGTCGATCACCCGCGGCCTCGCCGGCAAGTGCGGCAGCGGTCTCGGGAGACATCGCTGCCGGAGGAACAAGGATGGCGCCGTCGTGATCGAACAACGCGGCATAGACTTCCTGTCTTTTTGCGTCCAGAGCGACAAGTGCCGGCATGTCACGGCCGAGCAGCGGTCTGGCAAGCGCGTCCAGGGAGCCGATCGCGATGAGAGGCCGTTTGGTGGTCCAGGCCAGACCCTTCATCGTCGACATCGCGATCCTGACACCAGTGAATGACCCGGGGCCCCCGGCCGTGACGAAGGCGTCTATCGAGTCCATGGACAGGCCGCGTGTCGCGAGCAGGGCTTCGATATCCTTAAGGATTCTCAGACTATGACTGTTGAGCGACTTTACGAGCGTCTCGCCAGTGACCACGCCGCCTTCGACCAGGGCGACGGAACCGACAGTGGTGGAAGTGTCGCAGGCAAGGATCACGGGCCTGGCCCTGTCCTCACCGGCGCTGGAGCGTTTGCGTGAAGGCCTTCCGGCCCTGATGTCTGGCATGTTTGCCATATTCCATTCACCGCCTTATCAGCTGATGATTCTGAAAATATCGTTCTTCATGACCAGAAGCATCAACAGGGCCAGAATGACCAGGCCGATCCAGGACCAGACGTTGCGCTCCCGCATGGTGGGTGGCCGGCGCCGAATCTTTTCCCATCCGAACATCACCATGTGACCGCCGTCCAGCAGTGGAATCGGCAGAAGGTTCATCACGCCCAGACTGATTGAGATAAACATCATGGTGCTGAGGAACGAGACAAGCCCCTGGCTGCCAGCCTTGCCGGCCAGGTCGAAGATCATGATCGGGCCGCCAAGTTCCTTGACTGACACGCGTCCGGTCGCGACCGCTCCCAGGCTGGCGATCGTAACGACGAACATGCGCGAAGTCTCGTCCCAGGCCTTCATCAGCGCGTAGCCGGGGATGTTTCTGTTCCTGACCTCGCCGGGAACCCATGTGTCGATCCTGAATGACAGTCCCGGGTCCAGATACTGAGGCTTCGATGAACCTGGTTCCCAGTCCGGGTTCAAGATGTCGATGGCGATTTCCGTTTCCTGGCCGGCGGCTTGCTTGACCTTCAGCGTGTGCGGCTTCTCGGGGTTCTGAAAGATTGCCAGCAGCATCATCTGAGGGGTCACGGTCCCGACGCCGTCCAGCATGGCGATACGGTCACCGGGGACGATACCGGCCCTTGCCGCGGGCGAGTCCGGTGCGACGCCGGACACGACCATGGCCCCGTCGCCGAGACCGAATGTCGCGGGATCGGCGGGCACGTCGAACAGTATCGTCTTAAGATTCCTGACAGGCACGCCGTCCACGGCTGATTGGTCAAGGCGCGCCACGGTGGCGGTCGCCATGCGGCCGCGGACTCCCGCGAGATACTGGTTCAGTTCCTCAAGGCTCCAGATCTGTCTGCCATCGATCCCGACCAGCGCGTCGAACGTCTGGAAGCCCGCGGCCTCGGCCATGCTGCCTGCCTCGACCTGGAACACGAGCCTGGCGCGATCGTTGATGACATTGATCTGACCGATCTTGCGACTGAATCCGATTCGCCGCATCAGTGGGTCGTCGATGGTTGCCGGAGTGAGGGTCATGTTCAGCGTGGTTTCGGAACGTCCATCCGGCGCCGGCCTGTTTACCAATACGTCGAGTGCCCGGCCGGGGTTTGCCGCGACAATCTTGTGCATCTGGTGCCAGTAGTCGATGCGGCGGCCGTCGATTTCAATCAGCTTGTCCCCGGGCCTGATCCCCGCCTGCCAGGCGGCGCCGTCTCTGGAGACTGTTCCAGGTATGGCCGGAGGCAGTGTCGTCGCGGTCAGCGATATGGCAAAAAAGACCAGCAGCGGCAGCAGGAGATTGAATCCAGGGCCTGCCAGGACGATCAGTGTCCTGCGCCAGATGTCGGTCGTCAGGAAGCCTCGCCGTTTTTCTTCCGCCGGCAGATTCTGTTCCGGATCGTCCCCGAGGAACTTGCAGTATCCCCCTAGCGGCACCGCCGAGACCACGAACTCTGTGCCACCGCGGGTGAAGCCGAAGAGTTTCCTGCCGAAACCGAGCGAGAATCTTACAACGGTCACGCCGACGGCACGCGCCGCCAGGAAGTGACCCAGTTCATGCACGAACACGACGACTCCGATCAGAATCAGGAAGAAGACGATTCTCATCAGAATGGCGAGCATCATTTCCATAAGTTTTTCAAGCCTTGTACGCGGCCTGGCCAGGCAGGCACGGACTATTCAAGCGAGCAGCCAGGGGTGTTGTCGCTGGTTGTGGTGACACAGGGAATCTGCGGACTCGAGTTGCCGCGGACGCATTTGACGTAGGCTGCCGCGTTCGGCTGGGTGGGCTGAACGGTGCCGACCTTGCCGTTGAAGAACGTGACGTACATGATGCGCTCGTGGTCCGCCGTCCCCTTGGGCACGATCGTCTGGGAGTAGTAGAGGTTGCACCACGGAACGAATGAGTCGTCCAGGTAGCACCACGTCTCGAACTCGTCATTCGGGTCATCATCAGGGAAGAAGACCGGCCCGGAGTTGTTGGAGCACTTGCAGTTCGGCGCAAGGTTCGGATCGACGCCCAGGCAGGACTCGGTGGAGCAGTCGTGCAGGATCGCGCATTCGCCGCCGAGCGCCGTCTTGTCGCAGCCGAGGATCAATGTGCGAAGCTCGTCGATGGTCGGAGTACGCCAGTCCTCGAAGAGGGAGCCGCCGTTGTAACCAAGCTTGAGCACGTTGCAGTAACGTTTGATGTCGTTTGGCTGTGTTCCGGCCGGTTCGCCGTAACCCTTTTCCCAGATCAGACCGGTGTTCGTGTCCTTGACCGTGCCGTCGCAGAGATCAAGGAAACCGTACTGGCTGGTCGCCGGTTCACAGTCCCCGGTATCGGGCCTGAAAGGCACGTCGCCATCGATGTCCGGCAGGATGGAGTCCGTCTCGCCGCTTCCGTCATATCTGATGTCGAGACCGGTGATGATATCCTCGTCACCGCCACCGGAACCGCAAGCCACCAACGACATGGCGACAAGAAAAATCAGAGCCCTTTTCATGTTTCCCCCGGTATTGTGCCCGCCCAGGTTGGCGGACAGTTATTCTATCGGATCGAACTCAGTGTACAACCTTCATCTTATCCATGCGCCGACCCTGTCGAGTCTGTTCAAGGCTCCGGTTCCGTCCGACCACAACACGAACATCGGCATGCCAATCACGTCCGCAGCCGGGATCGCTCCCGCCAGACGGGAATCGACCGCGTCGCCCGACGATCGGTTATCCGCAAGGATGTACACGGCGTCCGCGGGCACTTCCAGTTCCACTCCGGCGGTATAGACTCCCTGTCTGACAAAGGCCGGAGAAAGGAAACCACCCGACCCCAGAGCCTCGAAGATTCGCTCAAGCGAGGCGGCATCGCGGCTCTCGTCCTGCGTCAGGCTCAGACCGTCGAACGAGATTGCCTCGGGTGCTGCCACCACTGCCGGTATCCCGTTAACCGAGAGTCGTGATTCCGAGATGCTGACCTTGTCCCCGGCAGTGGCGACGAGGCGTCCGATACGCAGCTGGTCGCGGTATCTCCAGACTACGGTGTGCCCCGGATCGGGCATCGAGTTCGTCCGCAGAACAAGAATGGTCTCGTCGGAAAGAACCGTCGGGAACATGCTGGCGTCGGAGACCTTGACTATGTCGAACGAAGGAGATGTACGGCCTATGATCACGGCGGGCGTGACCACATAGACCAGAACGACCAGCGCGATGGAAAAAGAGCGGATGACCCCTGTGCCCTCCTTGCGTGTGTCGGGGCAGGGAGTCCTGCTCGCCTCGAGGGTCGCGCTTAGAATCCATATCTGAACGACGATCCACGCGATTACCTGGACGACCAGCGCCTGCGGGAGGTTCAGGTGCCCCGTCAGGGTCAGCATCGCCATCGCCATTGACAGGACCGTCCACACGATCATTCCCAGCCTTCCGACGGGCTGGCATCCGAATATCACCGTGCCCGCCCACGGAAAGATGAGGTCGAGGATCACCCTCGCCGTCGTGTGACGTGATTTCTCAGACTGTCCGTCCAGGGTCATTACCCATTCCTTCATGACACAAGTCCAGCAGCGGACATTTTAAGCACTTTGGGCGCTTTTGGCAGAATTCCTTGCCGCAGCGGACGATCTGGGCGTGGTAATCACCATAGATACTTGAGTCCGGGTCGATGTGCGCTTCCAGAAGTCGCTGGATATCGTCGTAGTCTGCCCCGGGATCAATCAGTCCGATCCGGCCGAGGATTCGTCTTGTGTAGGCGTCGACCACGAAGATTGGAACCCCCAGTGCATACAGCATTATCGAGTCTGCCGTTTCGCGTCCCACACCGTTCACGGAGAGCAGTGCCTGACGAAGCGTTGTTCGATCTTCACACGCCAGTCCGGTAACTCCCGGGGCGCCTTCTCGCGTCAGAAAAGCCGAGAGGGACTTCAGCCGGGCCGTCTTGACGTTGAAGTATCCAGACGGACGGATCAACTCGCCCAGGACCGCGTTGTCGCACCCGAGGATTGCTGCCGCGGATAGCTTGTCCGCCGCCTTCAGGTTCGCGATGGACTTCTCGACTCCTTTCCAGTTCGTGTTCTGGGTCAGGATGGCTCCGACGGCTATCTCGAAAGGGGAGTCGCCGGGCCACCAGTCCTGCCAGCCGCCATCCGCAAGCAGGCGACGGTAAATATCTTTGATAACGGCGCCGGTTTCGTCGCTGGTCATCGACATCCACTCTCGGTGACGGTCAGCAGATAGTTCAGAAGCTTCGATGCCTCCCGTGGTTCGACGGGTACCAGAAGGCGGTTCGCGTCGGCATCTGCGCGTCTCCAGATACGCGACGCATTACCGGCGACGAAACGGTCGACCGGTCGGTTCCCTTGCGGGAGGATTGGCAGATCCACGTCCGCCGGGGCAGTGAATTCCACATTGCCGTCGGGACCGAATGAGACGTCGAGCTTTTGCCCGTCCGGCGCCGACCAGCCGGAAACCATCCGGACACAAGGTTGATCCAGAGTGATCGTGACGGCTCGCTTTCCAGCCGGACCGGGCGATGCCTCAGGAGCGGAGCCTTTCCAGAAGGCAGCGGCAGCGATAGTGCCACCGGCAAACAGGATGATGGCTGTGGCAGCGACCAGGAACGATCTGGCGCCCGGTTTTTCGCCTCCAGCCTGCCATCCAGCCCACGCCATGAGTATTCCAAGCACATAGAGAAGGCACAGGGGGATTGCCATCAGGATTTGGGAGATCGGTTCGGGCGGCGTCAGCACGGCCGCAATGATGAAGGCAATGACTATGAAATGCCGCAGGTAGCGAAGGAAGGTTCGCCAGCTGATCAAATGCAGCATTCCAGCGAACATCATCACCAGCGGAAGCTCGAAGATGAAGCCAAAGGCAACCAGAAAGAACATCGCCATGCCGAAGGCGTTTCTGATGGTCGGTACCAGCGTCATGTCTCCTGAGGCGGTGCTGAAACCGGCCAGGAAGTCGACGACCATCGGCACGAAGATGCCGTAGCTGAAAGTGACGCCCAGCACGAAGAAGAGGGCGACGAGACCGGTTGCGAGCGAGAACAGTCTTTTCTCACGGCGCCGCAGCGCGGGAGCGATGAACGCGGCCGCCTGCCAGATGAGCCATGGCGAGGAGATCACGAATGCGGCGGCCAGCGAGGATTTCATATAGACCGAGATGCCCTCGGACACATCGATTGCCTGCAGAGACGTTATTCCGTGCGGCGCCAGCCCCCGCATCACAGGTTGAACCATGAACCTGAACACCGGTTCGTGGAAGAACCAGGCCACAAGCGTGGCGATCAGCAGACCGATACCGCTTTTGATCAGACGGGAACGCAGTTCCGCCAGGTGTTCGAGCAGAGTCATTTCTCTGTCGGCCGTTTCAATCATCTTTTTCCCGGGAATCCGGGGCTTGATCATCGGGCCCGCCGCCGCCTTCGGTATCGGCCGCGCCGCTGGTCTTCCCGGTGGCCGGCACCGAGGGCCGGTCTTCCCGCTCCAGGTCCCCGGCCGCCCTGGCAACCTCGTCGCCAACCGAACCGAGGGCATCGCGCATTTCCCGGTAGAACCTGCCCATCTTCCGGGCCGCATTCGGGAATCCGGCGGGACCCAGTACGACCAGTGCAACCGCCAGAATCAAAACTATTTCCAGCCAGCCGATTCCCATATGAGCGCCTTGAGAATGCCATGAGTGCGTGCCGATCGACGCGCCCGGTCAACGTAGCAGAGGGACTGTGGCGTGTCAAAGCTCAAACCGGGCCGACAGCGGTGATCAGTGGTGCGACGACATTCCTGTAACGGTTGTGCCGGCAGGAGCGAATCTTCATTTCGGCTGATCGGACTGAGGAGGACCGGAGGTGAAAGGGTGCCTGATTGTCATGCGAGGCGATACCGGCGTCTCAAGCGTGTTCGTTACCGACAAAGGCCCTGATCCTGTCGTGCCGGGCAGGTCGTTCACTGCTGGTCAAGGCGGGGTGCTGGTTGACGGGGTCTTTCTGCAGTCCGGGCGTGCCGGACGTGTCGGGGGCGCTGTCGTCACATGTCTGGAAGCGGACTCGGTCGCGGGCGGGTGTATCGATGTGGAACTGGGGGGCATGGTCGGTTCCTCACTGGCATCGATCGAAACGATGCATGCAATCGCCAGTGCGGGCCTGAGCCGGGAACCTGTCCTGATCCTTGGGGAGTCGGGGACTGGCAAGGAACTGGCTGCCGGATATCTCGGACAGCTTGCCGGTTCAATCTATGAGGTCAACATGGGTGCGGTGCCGCCCGACCTTGCCGAGGCCGAGCTGTTCGGCAGCAACAGGGGCGCGTTCACGGGGGCCGTTGAGTCTCGCGAAGGCGCGCTTGAGGCCGCCGGCCGGGGAGTGCTGTTTCTCGACGAACTTGGCGAGGCACCCGCGTGGGTGCAGTCGAAACTGCTGCGCGCGATCGACTCGCGTCGTTTCCGCAGGCTCGGTTCCTCCCGGGAGCAACATCTCGCGGCCAGGGTGGTCGCAGCCACCAGTGTTGATCCCGTGGAAGGGGTGGCTGACGGACGGCTTCGCCTGGATCTCCTGGAGCGCCTCGCCTGTCATGTAATCAGGATAACTCCGCTCAGAAGGCGCCCCTCCGATATTCCCTCACTGGTCAGACTGTTCTGTACGCGGCTTGGCGGGACCATGGGTATCGGTGGGATCGCAAGGCCCACAGCGGCGGTCATCGACCTGTTGAGAAGGTGGCCATGGCCTGGAAACGTACGGGAGTTGAAGAACGTGGTGGCGCGCGTGCTGCTGGTGTCGTCGTCTGGTCTGACCAATACGGCTCTGGTGCGCGAGGCTCTGGAGGCAGGACGGCTTCACATGGCCGCGGCGGGTCCGGATGCGGCCTCCGCCGAACCTCCGCAGCCGCGGTCGAGCGAGATCATGGCGCTGGCCATGCCAAGATCGACTTATTACTACCGCCTGAAAAGGGGAATGATCCCTTCCGACACTGGACCGCGTCGCGCGGTCAATTCCTCTTCATCGAAAACCTTACGGGAACCCTGATGTCGACCGGCTGGCCCGAAGGCGGAGGCGGAAGTCTCCCGAGGCGGTCCGCCGAAGCCAGCGCGGCACGGTCGAGCTGCGGATGTCCGGATGAAGACAGAACGCGTTTCTCGAAGATCGTGCCAGACGAGTCGATCCGCAAAAGCATCTCGACCATGCCTTCCAGTCCCAGCCGTCGCGCGGTGCCGGGATAGGCGCCGCGACGTTCCAGAAGCCGTCTGACGTCCAGGGCGTATTGGCGTTGTGCCGTGACGTCCGTTGCCTGCCCTGAACCTGTTCCTGCCCCTGTCCCTGTCCCTGTCTCTGTCCCTGTCCCTGTCTCTGTCCCTGTCCCAGTTCCAGATCCTGTCCCTGACCCTGCCCCCGACCCTGATCCTGTCCCTGTCGCAGAAGGGCGAATGTGATTCGCCCCTACGCCTGTCCCTGATCCTGTTCCTGACCCTGACCCTGTCGCAGAAGGGCGAATGTGATTCGTCCCTACGTCGGAACCTGTCCCTGCCCCTGTCGAGGGGTCGTCGATCAGGCCCGGTTCCGGTGGTCTTGCAACCTGTGCGCGTCGCGGACGTTGACGTGTATTCGGCACGGATATGGACCCAACCGCGGCGGGGGCGACGTCGGAAGGCTGTCCGCCGAGGGGCTCAATCGCCGATCGAACAAGCGAGCCTGCCCTTGAGACGACGCTTATCGGGACGGACCTGTCTGCCTGTCGCTGGCCTTGCCCATCTCCGTCCAGCATGATCACGCCGAACAGCAGGCCACCGTGAACGGCGGCGCTCAGAATCGCGGCCAGGACGAACCTCGGCCATGCGTCCATGACGCCCGGTTTCCGGTTTTTTCGGTCCGGGGTTGTCATTGATGGCCCCGCCTGGTTACTTGCAGCTTTTCTTCAGCTTCTTGATTCGTTCGGTCGCCGTCTTCGCTTCCGCGGACTTCTTGTGGTTGGTGACCAGGAATTCGTAGATCTCGATGGCCTTCCTGCATGCGGACTGCTTTTCGAAAATCTCGCCAATCCTAAGCAGCGACAAGGCCAGGGGAGCGCCTGAAACGTCCTTGTGGTCGTTGTAGACGCGATAGTATTCGGTAGTGGCCTTACCGAGGTTGCCGGCCTTGAACGCGATCTCGGCGAGCAGGAATATTGCCTTGGACGAGGTCAGACTCGCCGGATACCTGGTTGAAGCGATCTCGGCCAGTTCCGCCGCCTTTCGATCCTCGCCGGCATCGAAGGCCTTCTGAGCCGCCTCCATCAGGGCATCCGGGTTGTCGGTCAGACCCTCGGGAAGATCAATGATGGTGATCCCGAGTCGATCGCCCAGCGTCTTCCGGATGTTCCGAAGCTCCGTCGTGTTCCTGGAAATGGCAAACTGCATTTCCTCGTCAGTACCCTGAAGGCGCGCGACATCCTTTTTCAGCCGGTCGACGTCCACGCCCAGACTCGCTCCGTTCAGACGAAGCGTTTCTTCCGCGTCAACCATGTCGGCATGCAGTTTTCCCAGGCGCTCCTGATCTTCCTTCTGCCGTTCCTGCATCGACTTCAACTCGCCTTCGACCGCGGCGACCCTGGCTTCAAGATCCTCGAAGTGCCAGAGAGATACGCATCCGGGCGTGGCGAACAGAAGCGATGTCGAAAGGAGGAGAGGCAAAAATCGGCGTGAAGAAACCGACATGTCGAAAGCCCCGGAGGAAGAGAAGAACGTCGCGAACCCTGATTACTTCTGAACGGTTTCGACGCGGCGGTTCTTGCTCCAGCAGTACTCGGACTGATCCATGCAGGTCGGCTTCTCTTCGCCGTAGGAGATAACGCTGAGCGTCTTGTCCTTGAGACCGAGGGTCTTCAGGAACTTCTTGGCGGCAACGGCGCGGTTCTTGCCGAGGGACATGTTGTACTCGTCCGAGCCGCGATCGTCGCAGTGACCTTCCAGGGACACGTTTGTGATTCCGCGTTCCTTCATGCAATCGACGTTGGCCTGAAGAACGTTGCGCGCGTCATCGCGAATCTCGTATTCGTCGAAGTCGAAGTAGATCGGCTGGATCTTGCAGATGTCGTCGATGCAGCGGCCCGACTCGCACTTCTTGCCGGAAGCGCAGGGGCGCAGATCGTCGCATTCCGTTTCCAGCGGCACGCACTTGTTGCCGACGCAGCGCATTCCGGCGCCGCAGGTGCCCTCGAGACACTCGACGCAGTGGCCGGTGATTTCGTTGGCGCCCTTCAGGCAGGCGTTGCTGTCACAATCGCTGTCGAGCGAGCAGCACGCGCCGATGGAGCCGGTCGTGCCCACGCAGACGTGGCTGGACTGGTTGCATGTGCCACACGGTCCGAGCTGAGCGCAGTGCGAGTCGTCAAGGCACTTGACGCAAGTCTTGTTGAAACAGTACTCACCGTGATCCTTGCACTGCTTGTCGCTGTTGCAGTCCGGGTACTTCGGGCCGCACGCGGTCAGAGAAGCGAGAGCAACGAGAGAAATGGCAACTGCGAGGAACTTTGCAATCCTCATGGAATCCTCCTGGAAAAAATGGGCCGCAACTGGCCGGACATTTACAAACGACACGCCGCAGATTATTCCCTAACGACCCGCGGTGTCAAGATCCGTTAGTAACCGCGCCCAGACTCGCCGCATGGTTGACGTCTTCTTGGCGGCTTATCCGCATCGGCCCTACAATCCATCTGGAAGATGGTGGATTGCATGAAAACATTGGTCCAGATTGTGTGCGCCGGAGTGCTTCTGACGGTGCTGCCGGGATGTGCCGGCGGCATGAAGCAGATTTCCCTGCGTTTTGACGAACTGGAAAAAAAGTATCTTTCCGTCACCAGGACAAACGCGTCGATGCGTAATCGCGTCGATGACCTTGAGAATAAGGTTCTGCTGCTGCAGGACGAGGTTGAGACCCAGCGATTGATCGGGATGCGCGCCGGCCCCGGTCCGCGCGCGACAGACCCCGGCGACGGCCTGCCCGTGCTGAGGCTTTCCCCCGGTGGCTCCACACCCCAGCCGGTGACGCCTTCACCAGCACTGACAAAATCCGTGGACATCTCTCCGCTTGAATACGTGGCCGGTTCGGACACGTCCGAGCCTGACTACGCGGACTATGGAGATACCGGCTCTTATGGGGATTCCGGCGATTACCGGGATTCCGGTTCATCGGCCCCTGTTGACGGGGGTTCTCTGGATCTAAGCGATTCCTACTCGTCCATCGACGACATGGGGCGTGTCGTCAAGTCCCGTTCGGACAAGTCTTCCCGCAAACAGAAGGACACAGCGGTGAAGGACAGGGGCGATTCGGACGAGGACAGAACCGCTAAGAAAACTGCCCGCGCCACGAAGGCCGACAAGAAACAGCAGGCAGCCAGGGCGCTGGATGAGTACAAGGCGGCATACGCCGTATACAACGAGGGGCGGATCGATGAGGCGCGGGCGGCTTTCATCGCCTTTGTCGACAAGTACCCCGGTCATGCCTACGCCGACAACGCCCGCTACTGGGTCGGCGAGTGCTATTACGACGTTCGCGACTTTGAGAACGCTCGGACCGAGTTCATGCGCGTCATTACGGACTATCCGGACGGAAACAAGGTCCCGGACGCAATGGTCAAGGTCGGCCTGTGCGATCAGAATCTGGGCAGGTTCGACGATGCCAGGAACATGTACGACTCAGTGATTCTGACCTATCCGGACAGCGATGCCGCCGGGGTTGCGGTGAAGTTCATGAGCAGGTTGCAGTGATCGGTCCGCGGCACGTTCGCGTGCCTGTTGAAATCGAATCGGGAGCACCGATGGAGGGTGTCATGATTAAAGGTTCAAGAAACAGCCTGGTACTGTCTGCCGTTCTCGCGGCCGGCGCGTTCGCCTGGTCGGCGGGCGTCGTCGTGGCGCAGGCGCAGGAGATTCAGGTCAGCGGTGGTGTGAGCGACGTGAACGTGTACGTCGCGGAAGGTGGCGACTCCCTCTGGGACATAGCGGACAGGTTCTTCTCGGACCCATGGTACTGGCCCACGTTGTGGTCGTTCAATCCGCACATCACGAACCCGAACTGGATCTTCCCCGGCGACAAGGTCTACCTGGTCCCGCCGAAGCCGGTCGAGGAGACCGGAGGCGGCTACTCGATGTCCGAGTCCAGGTTCGCTCCCGGCGTGCGGGACGAACTTGCCCTGGGGCGAAGGGTTGGGTTCGTAAGTGACGAGGAACTGAAGGCCGCCGGTGTTGTCAGCAACTCCCGTGAAGACAAGATAATGCTTGGCGAGCGCGACGACGTGTACATCAGATTTGATACGGCACGTCGAATCAACAAGGGAGATCTGGTGCTGATCTACAGGCAGGGCGAGCGCAAAAGACATCCGGTCACCAAGAAGAAGATCGGCTGGGAGGTGCGTTACCTGGGCATGGCGCGCGTCACCGACACCGAAAACGATCTGAACAAAGCCGTCATTATGAAATCATTCGAGGAGATTTACCGCGGGGATAAGGTTGCGACATTCCAGCCGATTCAACGAATGGTTCCCCCGGTTCAGAACTCCAGGGAAGTCATTGGCTCGGTGATTGCGTCCTTTGATGGCGTTAACTTCCTGGGCGAATACCACTACGTGATGATCGACAAGGGAACCGACGATGATGTCATGGCCGGCAATCGTTTCCTGGTCGTCACACACGGTGACGGGATCGAGACGTTCAACAAGAAGGTCAAGAAGCGGGCCAAGGGCGACTTCCCGGAAGAGACGTCCGGAGAACTCCTCGTAATCGAGGCCAGGGAGAACACTTCCCTGTGTATCGTCACCTACGCGAACCGCGAGTTCGAGATCGGTTCGACCGTCCGTATGCCGGAAGGCTACTGAAGTCGCCGTTCACGCCGTCTATCCATCGCCATCACCGGAGGTTCGAGCATTTTGGTTGACCGGAAACGGGCTGATGGTATTTTTGTCCATTCCGTTTCCAGGCACGTCGGGCGACGTGCGATACACGGGGGGTGCCGATGTCTAGAAAGGTTGTGATTGTGGGATCCGGTCCGGCTGGGTTGACCGCCGCCATATATGCGGCGCGCGCGTCACTTTCGCCGCTTGTTCTTGAAGGCCCGAGCCCGGGCGGACAGCTTCTGACCACAACGCTGGTCGAGAATTTTCCAGGGTTCGAGGAAGGAATTCAGGGGCCGGATTTGATGGACGCGATACGTCGTCAGGCGGTCAGGTTCGGTGCGGAATGCCGCTTCGCTTCTGTGACGTCAGTCGATTTTTCGGCGCGGCCGTTCAAGCTGCAGATTGATGGAAGCGAGATGGTCGAGGCGGATTCCGTCATCATAGCCACCGGCGCCACCGCAAAATACCTTGGTCTTCAGTCCGAATACGCCCTTCGTGGACATGGCGTCAGCGCCTGCGCCACTTGCGACGGTTTCTTTTTCCGTGGAAAAGAAGTGGCGGTCGTTGGCGGCGGGGACACGGCTCTTGAAGAGGGCTGCTATCTGACCAGGTTCGCGACGAAAGTGTATCTGATCCACCGACGCGATCAGCTTCGGGCGTCCAAGGCCATGCAGAAGCGAATCATGGCCAACCCGAAAGTCCAGATCATCTGGAACTCGGTGGTCAGGGAGGTTCTTTCGGACAGTGGCACCGAGGTCAGCGGCCTGCTGCTCGAAAACGTGGTCGATGGAGGCACTTCGGTGCTGCCGGTTCAGGGCATGTTCCTTGGAATAGGCCATGCGCCCGCGACCGAAGTCTTCAAAGGTCAGATCGATCTCGACGACCAGGGCTACATCAAGCTGCGGCATCATTCCCAGACCTCGGTCAACGGTGTTTTCGCCTGCGGCGACGTGGCCGATTCCCGCTATCGCCAGGCCACCACGGCCGCGGGTTCAGGCGCCGCTGCCGCCATAGACTGTGAACGATGGCTCGCCGATCATGGCGCGTGATTCCGGTGTGAACCCCCGCAAAGGAACGCCAGGGACCGGTCGTACTCCCTCCCGGGAGGAATGGGACTGGTTCATGGAACGTGTCGGTGTATCGGCCGAAAACGGACGCGAACTGGCGGTGACGGCGCAGGGCCGCATCACGAGCGATCCTTTCCGCGTCCTCATCGCGACGCTGATCAGCCTTCGGACGAGGGATGAAGTCACCGAGACCAGCGCGGAGCGTCTGTTCGAAATGGCCTCGACGCCGGCCCGGATGGTCGAGATTGGCGCCGACGCGGTCGCCCGGGCGATCTTTCCGGCCAATTACTATCCCACCAAGGCCGGGAGAATTGTGGCAGTGTCCCGGATCCTGCTGGAACGTTTCGATGGGAGCGTGCCGTCCACGATTCAGGAACTGCTTTCCTTACCCGGAGTCGGGAGAAAGACGGCAAACCTGGTCTTGTCGGAGGGATTCGGCATCGACGCCATCTGCGTCGATACGCACGTGCATCGAATCCCGAACCGCTTCGGCATCATAGAAACCCGCGACCCGGCTGCCACCGAGGAAGCGTTGCGTCGTAATCTTCCCATTGAGTACTGGATTCGTATCAACCGGGAACTGGTTCCTTTCGGCAAGTCGATATGTACTCCGATTTCGCCCAGGTGTTCGATTTGTCCACTGGCCGCAAGATGCAGCCGTGTGTTCAAAGGACCGTCGAGGTGAACAGGATACCTGCCTTTTATGCCCGGCCCCCTTTACATATAAGTTTGGGCGGATAGAATCACGCTCGCCATTTTTGGTTCATTCATCAATCGGGAGGTTTTCTGATGGCAGCTCGTCCGAGGAAGGTAATCATTATTGGGGCCGCGGGACGCGATTTCCACAACTTCAACTGCATGTACCGCAACAATCCTGCGTACAAGGTGGTTGCTTTCACCGCCGCGCAGATTCCTGATATCGCCGGTAGAAAGTACCCGGCCGCCCTTGCCGGCAAGCTGTACCCGAAGGGAATTCCGATCGTTGAGGAACGTGAACTTGAAAGCCTGATCGCGAAGCACAAGGTTGACGATGTCGTGTTCTCGTACTCCGACGTGTCTCACCAGACCGTCATGGAGCTGGGCGAGCGCACCATCGCGGCCGGCGCGAATTACATCCTGGCAGGTTCCAGAGAGACCGAGCTTGTCTCGAAGAAGCCCGTCATCGCCGTCTGCGCCATCCGCACCGGCTGTGGCAAGAGCCAGACGTCCCGCTACGTCACCGAGATCCTTCACAAGATGGGTCTGAAGGTGGCGGTTATCCGGCACCCGATGCCGTACGGCGACCTCGCCGCGCAGGCAGTCCAGCGCTTCGCGACTTACGAAGACATGGACAAGCACAAGTGCACAATCGAAGAACGTGAAGAGTACGAGCCCCACATCGAGGCCGGCTCGATCCTTTACGCCGGCGTCGACTACCACGCCATTCTCAAGGCGGCCGAGGCCGAAGCCGACGTCATCCTCTGGGACGGCGGCAACAACGACATGCCCTTCTACAAGCCGAACCTGTTCATCACGGTCCTGGACCCGCTGCGTCCCGGCCACGAACTGGGTTATTACCCGGGAATGGCGAACCTTCTGATGGCCGACGTTCTGGTCATCAACAAGGTCGACTCCGCCACGCCCGAGGATCTTGATATCGTCCGGCGTTCAGTTGCGAAGTGGAACCCGAATGCCCCGCTGATCGAGGCGGAATCGGTTGTTTCTCTCGACGAGAAGATTCAGCTCAAGGGCAAGAAGGTTCTCGTCGTCGAGGACGGCCCGACCCTGACCCACGGCGGAATGAAGATCGGTGCCGGATGGGTTGTCGCGAGTCGCGCCGGCGCCGAGATCGTCGAGCCGCTGAAGTACGCGGTCGGCTCCATCAAGGCTACCTACGAGAAGTACCCCCACTGCGCCGGCATCCTTCCCGCGATGGGATACTCCGCGGCTCAGATCGCCGACCTGAACGCGACCGTCAACAAGGTTCCGGCAGACCTGATCATCGTTGGAACGCCGATCGACCTGCGCAAGCTGCTCAAGGACGATCGCAAGATGGTCCGTGTCCGTTACGACCTTAAGCCGGTCCGTGGTCCGAAACTGGCCGACTTCGTTAAGAAGGTGGTCGGCTGAACCCGAGGGATGCAGATGACGTCGATTGAAACAATCAGCAAGCTGGAACCGCGGTTCGAGCGCATCATAAAGCAGCTTGATCTGTTCATGTTGATCGAGCATGTCCGGCGCCTCGACCCGATGGCTTTTGCCCGCCATTTCAAGGGTTTCCGCCCGCAGATGCTCGGTCGCAAAAGAGTCGTCAAGGCTCTGGCGTTTGAGGTCTTCACCAGGCACAACGAGGTAATCGGCGACGTCCTTACGCTGTTGTGGAATCAGACCAGGCGTGACATCTACGATGCCATGCACGAACTGGTTTCCACGATTGACGAGGACGTTGAATCGATCACCGAGATCCCCGACGAGAGGGCGCACGCCTTTATCGACGTCCTGCTTGAGGATTTCGATCGCGAGGACATCCTGATCTGCGTTAGACTCAACGACGTCAGGTTCCATGAGCCGGTGATTTCATCGCGTCTGGAGAAGGGCGAGGATGCGCCGGTCGAGACCGGGGATGTGAGTCAGGAAGAAGTTTCCGAAACTGGTGCGGCGACCGAGGAAGGCGAGGGCGATTCTGCCGTCCAGGGCACGTGACGCGCGAAGGCGCGTTCCGGCAGAATTTTTCAAAAAGATTTGACATTGGGATCCGCCGTATTGAATAATCAACAAGCGGTTTCCCGGAGGAAAGACTATGGCCTCTAAAAGAGTGCCCACCTTCAAGAAGAGAATTCAGGACTTCCTGTCCAGCGAGGAAGGAAAGATCACTCGCGGTCAGGCGGCGGCGATCGGAACGTTTATGCTGATGGCCGGTACCAGTGGCCAGGCGCTTGCTTCCGGCGAAGCTGAAACGAGCGCGGCGTCCGATTTCGGTGCTCAGACGCACTGCTCGCACGCGTCCCACGGTTCGCACGGGTCTCACGGCTCGCACGGGTCTCACGGCTCGCACGGATCCCACGGCTCACACGGGTCCCACGGCTCGCACGGGTCTCATGGCTCGCACGGGTCCCATGGCTCGCACGGGTCCTGGTAGCCGGCGAAACGGGGTTCGTCGATCCAGGAACCGCAGCTCGGGGGGGCTGGCCGGGTGGTCTGGTAAAAGGGGCGGTTATTCGTCTCTCCGGCTTGCATTACCCCGCGCAACCAATCCTGATGTCACCAGTCGTAATCACGTCATCATCTGACTCAACCGCAGCATCTGTCACTAATCGTCTGGCGCCGTCCGAGTCGCCTTCGTTGCCACGCTTGGGTCGTTTGATCCAAAAAGTGTAAAAACTTCGGTGTGTTGGCCCTTCCAGTGTGAATTCTTTTTGTCTATTGATTCATTGACGGGTATTTTCTGTGCGGAATTTTGTATCGAGGGGAACTCGTGGGGAAGCCTCTGATCATCGTCGAATCACCCGCCAAGGCGGTAACCATCAAGAAGTACCTGTCCGGCAAGTATGAGGTCGAAGCGTCTGCCGGGCATATAAAGGATCTCCCACCGCACTCTTTTGCCATCGATGTCGATCACGGCTTCACGCCCCAGCTTGAGATCGTCCACGGCAAGAAGAAGATCGTGGACAAGATCAGGAAGGCAGCCTCCGAGGCCGACGAAGTCTTTATCGCAACCGACCCCGACCGTGAGGGGGAAGCGATTGGATGGCATATCGCCGAGGAGATCGAAAAGGTTTCGGCCAAGACCCGGCGCGTGCTGTTCCACGAGATCACCAAGGATGCCGTGAAGCGCGCCCTGGAAAGTCCGCGCGAGTTGAACGCGCAGATGTACGAATCACAACTTGCGCGACGAACGCTGGATCGGCTGGTCGGGTACACGATTTCTCCGGTGCTGTGGAAGAAGGTTCAGGGTGGTCTTTCAGCCGGACGCGTCCAGTCGGTCGCGGTTCGTATGGTGGTCGAACGCGAGAGGGAGATAGAGGCATTCGATACCGTCGAGTTCTGGCTTGTTCACGCGGTGGTATGCAAGGACGGCGGTAAACCCTTCCGTGCGCTTCTGCGTAAGGTGGGCGGCAGGAAGCCGGCGCTTTCGAGTGGAACTGAGACCGCCTCTCTGGTTGAAAGGCTGCGCGGCGCGGAGTTCAGGATCACGGAGGTGGTCCGCAAGGACAGGCCGAGGCCGCCATCGCCCCCCTATATAACCAGCAGTCTTCAGCAGGACGCCTCACGTCTGCTGCGATTTTCGCCGACCCACACAATGGCCGTGGCGCAACGCCTTTACGAAGGTATCGACCTCGGTGACGAGGGCCGTGTGGGTCTGATCACGTACATGAGAACGGACTCGGTGCGGCTTTCAGCGGAATCTCTGGAGGAGTCGCGAACCGTTATTTCGCAGCAGTTCGGGCCCGAGTACGTGCCCTCGAAGCCGCGGACCTACCGCAACAAGCGTTCGGCCCAGGACGCGCACGAGGCCATCAGACCCACGTCTGCGCTTCGCACGCCCGCTCAGATGAAGGGTGTGCTCGAACGCGACGATCTGAAACTCTACACATTGATTTACAACCGTTTCATGGCCTGCCAGATGAACCCGGCCGTCTACGATCAGACTACGGTTGATATCGGCGCGGCCGACGCCGAGTTCAGGGCGACAGGATCGGTGATTCGTTTCGACGGGTGGCTGGCGGTCTGGAACGTTGATCGTGGCCGCCAGTTCGAGGAGGTCGAGGAATCGGATGAGGAGAGCGACTCGGATGCCGGTCAGAAACTGCCGTCCTCGCTTGCGGCGGGAGACGCGCTGTCGCTGAAGGAACTCGAGACCGAGCAGAAATTCACAGAGCCTCCGCCGCGATTCACCGAGGCAACCCTGGTCAGGGAGCTTGAAGAGAAGGGAATCGGCCGTCCGTCGACGTATGCGACCATCGTTTCAACGATCCAGGACAAGTCGTATGTCGGCAAGGACCAGGGCAGGCTCCGTCCGACGGAACTGGGCAGGATCGTCAACGACATCCTTACCGGTCATTTCTCCGGCATCGTCGATTACGACTTTACAGCAAAGCTGGAACAGGACCTGGACTCGATCGAGGAGGGCCGTCTCGAGAGGGTCGCGCTGCTCGGCAAGTTCTGGGATGAACTCCAGAAGACGCTTGAACAGGCCCGCGAACGCATGAAGTCCGTCAAAGTCGATGCGATTCCCTCGGGGACGTTCTGTCCGGACTGCGGCAAGGAACTGCTGATACGGATCGGCAAGAACGGCGCGTTCCTCGGTTGTTCGGGATTCCCCGAGTGCCGTGTCACAAGGGAGTTCGAACGCGATCAAAAGGGAAAGGTCGTGGTGAAGGCCGTCGAGGACGTCGGCCAATGTCCGACCTGCAACGCCCCGCTTCAGATCAGATCCGGTCGATTCGGAAAGTTTCTTGCGTGCAGCCGCTATCCCGAATGCAAGTTCACCCGGCCTTTCTCCCGCGGCGAGAAGTGTCCGGTTCAGGGTTGTTCGGGGCAGCTTGTCGAAAGGATATCCAAGAAAGGCAGGAAGTTCTGGTCGTGCAATGCCTATCCGGCGTGCCGGTTCATCACAAGTCACGAACCGCTCGACGAGGCCTGTCCGTCCTGCGGGGCGCCGACGCTGTTTACCAGGTCCTTCAGGAACACGAAGACCGTGATGTGCCAGCGCGAGGGATGCGGATTCTCGCGGCGTGAAACGGTCAGGAAGAACGGAGAGAGGGGACAGGAGTGATGGATGGCCGTCGTGCCCATGGCGGAGACACTGGGATGACGTCGCTGGCCGACGGAACCCGGGTGTCGAAGGATTCCGTCCGGGTGGAGGCCTACGGCGCTGTGGACGAACTCGACTGCTTTCTTGGGATGGCGCGCGTCGAAGCGAGTCAGACGCTGCCGTCCGGTGCCGCAAAAGATCTGATAGCCGTTTCGCTCGCAACGATGCAGGAGGCCTGCTGGCTGATAGCGGGCTCGCTTGCGGGCTCAGGCTCCAGCGATGGGAGCATTAGTGACGTCGGTCGCCGGATTGACGACTTGACCGTCAGGATCGAGGAAATGGCAGGCCCGATCAACAGCTTCGTGGTGCCGGGAACCTCGCGCGTGGAGGCTTCACTGCACGTTGCGAGGGCCGTCTGCAGACGTGCCGAAAGGCGTGCGGCCGCGATGATGACCGACAACGTAAGCGACGAGTCGTCCGAGGCACTGCCGGTACTGAACCGAATGTCGACGCTGCTGTTCGCCGCGTCGAGGCTTGCCCTTGGATGCTCCGGGATGAACGTCGAATATCGGCGAAACGCAGGTCTTGACAATGCCAAAACTCGCTAATAAAATCCTACACGCTTTGATTGCTGCGAAAGTGGCGGAATTGGCAGACGCGCTAGATTCAGGTTCTAGTAGTCGCAAGGCTGTGGGGGTTCAAGTCCCCCCTTTCGCACTCCTCATCCTTATGTCGTTGTTCGTGCTTTCAGGCGCCACTGCGTGCGCATCCAGGCATGAAGCGTTTTTCGACGAGCAGGATGTTCACCTTCAAGCCGCCCTGTCCATACTTGCCGCCCATCCCGGCGACACTGACGCGGTCTGTGCCGATCTGGATCGCTACATGGAAGACAACCAGGAGAGGTTGATGGACGCCAGGGCGCTTCGGAGCCAGATCTGGCAGGGACTGTCCGCGCAGGGCCGGGATGCCTTCGCCAGGGAGGCAGACAAGCGCCAGAGCGAAGTCCGTCAGCGGTTGATGACCACGATCAAGACATTTCCCGAACCCGCCAGGATAATGAAGCGCATCAGGGAACTCTATTTGTGACGGAAGTTCTTGATTTCCTGTATTCAAGGTGGTAAAAGAACGCCCCCTCTGGCATGGTGCCGGGGGCTATTTCGCACATTCCGGCTGCCTTCGTGGTGTCCCGGTCGGGCGCCGTCGCTGGAATGGAGGTTTAACGGAGGTTCAGATGCCCAAGGTTTCTATCAGATCCCTGCTCGAGGCCGGCGTTCACTTCGGACACAGGACAAACCGCTGGAATCCCAAGATGAAGAGCTACATCTTCGGGGCCAGGAACGGCGTCCACATCATCGACCTGCAGCAGACCGCGCGTCTGCTGAACGACGCACTGAATTTTCTCAGCCGTGTGGCCGCTGATGGCGAGACTGTGATGTTTGTCGGTACGAAGCCCCAGGCCCAGTCGGTGATCGAGGAAGAATCAAAGCGCTGCCGCATGCCGTACGTCACTAACCGCTGGCTCGGTGGCACTCTGACCAACTTCGTCACCCTGCGCAAGTCGCTGGATCGCATCGACGAGATCGACGCGCTTCTGGCCGAGGGTTCGGTCGAGCGTCTCCAGAAGAAAGAGGTCGTCCGCCTTGAGAAGGAACAGGTCAGGATGTTGAAGAACCTCCGCGGCCTGCGCCAGCTCAGGAATGCTCCTGGTGCGATGGTCGTGTTCGATCCCAACCGCGAGAAGATCGCGATCCGTGAGGCGAACAGGATCGGCATTCCGGTAGTCGCGCTCGTCGACACGAACTGCGATCCGGACTACGTGACCTACGTGATCCCCGGAAACGACGATGCAATCAGGTCGATCAAGCTGATCATGAAGTCGTTTGCCGACGCGTGCATCGAGGGCGGCCAGCATCGAAGGAATACGTCTCAGGAATGGGGCGTCACTCCGGCCGGTTCCGGTGATGAGGGTCCCGTTGTCGTCATCCGTGGCCACAAGGGCGAGGATGCCGAACCGAACGAAGAGCCTGCCGACGAATAGTCCGGCTACCAGATAATCGAAGTTTCAACAGGAGGTCGTTCAAATGGCAGTTGACAGCAAGATGGTGAAGGAACTCCGCGAGATGACCGGTGCCGGCATCCTCGATTGCAAGAATGCTCTTGAGGCGTCCGGTGGCGACCTGAACGGCGCGGTCGACTATCTGCGTAAGCGGAACGCGGCTGTGGCGGTCAAGAAGATGAACCGCGAGGCCAAGGACGGAAAGGTGGCATCGTACATCCACGGCGACGGACGCATCGGCGTTCTAGTCGAGGTTAACAGCGAGACTGACTTCGTGGCGCGCTCCGACGATTTCCAGAACTTCGTCAAGGAAGTCTGCCTGCAGATCGCGTCGATGAATCCGAAGTGGGTAAAGCCCGAGGACGTGCCCGCGGAAGAGATCGCCAAGCAGAAGGAAATATTCCTGGCCCAGATGGCCGACGTGAAGAAGCCTGACGAAGTCAAGGCGAAGATCGTCGAGGGCAAGATGGCCAAGTGGTACACCGAGGTCTGCCTTCTCGAGCAGGAGTACATCCGCGACAACTCCAAGAAGGTCAAGGACGTGATGACCGAGGTCGTGGGCCGCTGCGGCGAAAACATGCGCGTGCGTCGCTTCGCCCGCTACGAACTTGGTGAAGGCCTCTAGGCCGTATCAGCGTTTCCCGGTTATAATCCCCCAGGTCCAGTAGTCAATTC
>JAGOFO010000026.1 GCA_017997155.1 Myxococcota bacterium | reverse complement strand
CCGGGTGCCGATGGTGGAGCGCAACAGATATCGTTCACCTCCGGGATCACGGACGGACGGGTGACGGAAGTGGTCGATGGACTGGCCGAGGGTGACCTGGTGATCACCGGGATCTCGACCGGTTCCGTCAAGTCGGGTCCCGGCGGCGGCAGGCCATCGGGAAACTGAGTCCACCGGGAAATACGAAATGGGCGAAGTAATCAGGCTCAGGGACATCACGAGGGTATTCGATACCGGGCAGGTTCAGGTCCACGCGGTCCGCGGCGTGTCCCTGGACGTTACCGAGGGTGGCTGCATGGCCATCATGGGCGCGTCCGGTTCCGGCAAGTCGACGTTGATGAACATCCTGGGTCTGCTCGACAGGCCGACGTCCGGGTCCTATCACCTGGTCGGCGAGGATACCGGCAGGCTGAATCGCAACAGGCTGGCGGAGATTCGCAACAAGACGATCGGTTTTGTGTTTCAGAACTTCAACCTGCTGGCCAGAACGTCCGCGCTCGAAAACGTGGAGCTTCCACTTCTGTACCGTGGCGTTCCCTCGCGTACAAGGCGCCGGATGGCCGTCGATGCGCTGGAGCGCGTCGGTCTGGGCGATCGCGTGCATCACGCCCCAAGTCAGCTTTCGGGCGGGCAGCAGCAGCGTGTCGCGATTGCCCGCGCGCTGGTGGCGTCGCCGTCGGTGATCCTTGCCGATGAACCGACAGGCAACCTGGATTCCCGCACAAGCGTCGAGATCATGAATTTCTTCCGGGAACTGGTCGACAGCGGGCTGACGATGGTGCTTGTCACCCATGAGCCCGACATCGCTTTGTGGGCCGATCGCGTGGTTGAGATGAAAGACGGTCTGATCGTGTCGGATCGCCTCCAGACACCCCTCAGGGTGGCGATGGACCAGGAAAAGGAGTCCAGATGACCATTTTCCAGACCATCTGGGTCGCCGGCAGGGCCCTTCTGCGCAACAAGATGCGCAGTTTTCTGACTACTCTGGGCATCGTGATCGGCGTGGCGGCCGTCATCTCCATGTCGGCGATAGGCGCGGGAGCCCGCGCGAAGGTCGCCGAGGCATTCCAGAGCATGGGCAGCAACATGCTGATGGCGTTTTCGGGGTCGTCCAGACAGGGAGGCATGCGCGGCGGCGCCGGATCGCAGCCGTCCCTGACATGGAACGACATGGAGGACATCCGGGAGCAGGTCGACGGGGTCAAGTATGTGGCCCCGATGATGGGGGTCGCGGCCCAGGTGATGGGAAACGGCCAGAACTGGGGCACCTCGGTCCGCGGCACGTCGGTCGACTATTTTTCGATCAGAAGCTGGGGAACCGACACCGGCGAACTGTTCAGCGAGCAGGACACCGAGCACGGTTCCAAGGTCGCGGTACTCGGACGCACGGTCGTGACGAACCTTTTCGGCGAGGGCGCGGACCCTGTCGGCGAGGTCATTCGAATCAACAACATACCGTTCGAGGTGATCGGCGTCATGGCTTCGAAGGGAAGCAGCGCGCGCGGCGACGACGAGGACGACACCGTTTTCGTTCCATGGAAGACCTTCAGGGCCAAGTTGTCCGGCGGCCTGCAGCAGTTCGTCCCGGGACCAATCATGATTGGGGCCGAATCACCGGAAGCGCTGGAGACGGCGAGAGTAGGCGTCGAAAAGCTTCTTCGAACGAATCACAGAATCAGACCGGGCGCCGACGACGACTTCACGGTCAGGAACCTGTCCGAGATGGCCCAGGCGCAGCAGGAAGGCGCCGCCACGATGACATCGCTTCTGGCCGGCATCGCCCTGGTCAGCCTGATCGTCGGCGGCATAGGCATCATGAACATCATGCTTGTCAGCGTTACCGAAAGGACCAGGGAGATCGGCCTCAGGATGGCGCTCGGGGCTAAACCCTCGGCCGTTCTGGTCCAGTTCCTGATCGAGGCGGTCGTGCTTTCGGTCATCGGTGGTCTGCTCGGAGTCGCGTCCGGGATAGGCGCCGCGCAATATCTTGTGTCCACGTTCAACTGGCCGTTGCTGATCCAGCCGGCGTTCTCGATACTCGCCGTCGGTTTCAGCGCGCTTGTTGGTGTAACATTCGGTTTGTATCCCGCCTGGAAGGCATCCAGGCTGGACCCGATTCAGGCTCTTCGTTTCGAATGACCTTTGCGGGGTAAGGATGACGGTGTTTTCAAAAGGAATCCTTTCGTTTCTGGCATTGGCATGTTTTGTCGTGGCGTCGTCCGCCGGTATCGCACGGGCCGATGAACCTGCAGGCGGACCCGGTGGCGAAACCACGGCGCGGTTCGAATTGCCGGTGCCGCCCGAACCTCCCGCCGGCCCGGTCGTGCCTCTGGCCCTTGCCGTCTCCGAGGCCGACGCCAGGAACCGGTCGCTGCAGGCGATTCGAGAGGACCTGAACGTCGCCGCGGCAAAGATGCAGTCGTCATGGGCAGGCCTGCTTCCATCCCTTTACGGCAGCGTCGGCTACGCGCTCAGCGAGAGCGCGTCGTCCACGGTGGTCGGCGGTCAGACCTTCACCGGCAACAGGAACCAGCTTAATGCCGGCCTTACACTGCGTGTTCCGCTGATCCAGGCCAGGGAGTGGCTGGCGATCGATTCCGCGAAGATAGAGACTTCGATGGTCGAGGTGCAGATCGAACAGGCACGTCAGGTGCTTTTGTACTCGGTTGCCGAGGCATGGTACCAGGCCGCCACAGCGTTGACGTTGATCACGGTGTACCAGGCACAGTACGATGCGCTCGTCGAGCATCTGAGACTGGCCGAGGCCCGCATGGATGCCGGGGTCGGCAACATCATGGACGTTCGTTCCGCCCAGACCGACCTGGTGTCGTCATGGGTTCAGATCGTCAAGGCGGGGTACGCCCTTGCAGACGCCCGGGACGCGCTGAAGGTTCTGATGGGCGTCGATTACAGCCCGATGCCTCAGGTCGCGCCGGCCGCCGCGCCCGGTTCTTCCGGTGGAAAGGTCGATCCGGAACTGCTCAGGGCGATGGGGGCTCCCGACGAACCGGTACAACCGACAGCGGAAGCCGTCGGTGAAAGATGGGAACTGAAGGTGCTGAATAAACAGACCGAACTGCTGAAGTCGCAGTTGAAATCCGGCTACATGCCTTTCGTGCCGAGCCTTGACGGTTTCTTCAATTATGACGTGGACATCCTTGGAAACGACGCCATTCCCGGCTATGACCGGGACTCGTGGCGCCTTGGGCTGACCCTGACCGTTCCGATCTTTGACTACACTTTCTTCCCCGGGCTCGCGCAATCGAAGGCGGGCATCAGACAGGCCGAGCTTCAGGTCGAGCAGATGGAACTGGAAGGCGCAATCGCGATCGCCGAGGCGGCGCGCAACGTCGGGAAGCTGGGTCACATGGTCGCGGCGCAGCAGGTCAAGGCCGTGCTGGCGGACGATCTGCTCGACCTGGCCGAAGCGGATTACGCGAACGGAACCGGTCTGGCAATCGAGGTCACGGACGCGCGTCGCACGGCGCTTTCAGCGCATGTGGACCTTGCGACCGCGACGTGGGAATACGAACTGGGTGTCCTGAATCTGAACCGCGAGATGGGCGTTGATATCAAGAAGGCGCTGGAAGGGCGCTGAGATCGTTCGTTACTCCACGTCCCACGGCGCGCCGTAGAAGTGGATCGCCTCGTAACCGTTTCCATCGGCATCAATGAAGATCGGGTTGGTTACCGACAGAGGCTGCTTGCTGCTGAGCGGGGTCATTTCGTGTTCCGGCAGGTCTGAACCGGCGTACGCCAGAATCCACGCGTCCGAGGTCGGCGTCCAACTGAAGGTTTCGTCAGCACGCAGGACAGTTTCGTCCGTACCCAGCGTGCATTCGTGGATGACTTCACCGTTGGCGACGACCTTGCAGAAGTTCAGCCCCATCCAGGTCGGAGCCTCGACGACGAGGTGAATCTGGACCGTCTCGCCGGCCGAAACAGTCTGCCCCAGTCCCAGGTCGTCCACCGTCAGTGTGATCCTGGGGCCTGCAAGCACTTCGCTGCGGAAATCCTTGACCGACTGGAACACGTCGGTGGGATCGACGTCGCCCACGTTTTCAAATTCCACCGGAACGTAATTGCGCGGGTTGCCGTAGTTGCCGTTGTAACCGTGCTCGTCCGATCCGCCGATGGCCGCGATGTGGTAGCCGCGGTTCAAAAGGTTGAACCATGCAGGCAGATTCTGGTTGAAGATGCGGTCGAACTCATCGCTCTTGTTGATGATCTCGAGCGCGTCGACCAGGTGCAGGTTGAGATCCGGTTCGGCTTCTTCCGGGTTGGACGTCGCCGTGATGCCGTAGGTCTCGAAAGTCGGACCGCCACGGTACGGATGGTTGACCGCCAGGAAACTGCATTGCAGGTCGTTCCTCGCCTGGTTGTAGATCTCGGTCGCGGTCATCGGACGAATGGCCGATCCGTTTTCATCGTACAGAGTGTAGTTGACCACGAAATACATCGGGTACGGGGGCGGGTTCATGCAGTCGGCGGCGGTCGTGTGACCCCAGGTCGGGGAAACCTCGTAGCTGTTCGCGCTGACGACCTCGTTTTCAAGGCCCAGCGTGTGAATCATCTCGTTGTGGTTGCCCATGAAGTCGTGATCGGTCGGGTTCATGACCTGGATGCCGTTGGCGGCAGCGTTGAAAATCCGGTCTTCCGGGAACACGGAGCTGTCGAAGCTGCGTTCGCAGTGTTCGTGGGTGTTCAACATCACGTGTCCGGCGGTGTCGTACGCCGGCTCGATTGTCGCGACGATCTCGGTCGTCTGGCCGGCGGTCACGGTGACGTTCTGGCGGTCGATCGACCAGGCCAGGCCTTTTGATACGGTGGCGGTGTAGTCGCCGGGCAGGATCGGGAAGATCCGGTCACCACGACGAACGGCCTCGTACCGTCCAACACCGGCGTTCCAGGATGCGTCATGCCCGCTCTGGAATGTGATGGCTGCCGTGATGTTCGCGTCGGCTCCGTCCTTAACGACCACGTGCGCCCAGCCCGCGGCCGCGGCGGTGATGTCGAACGTGTTGGCGCCGTCGGCGGTCACTTCCTGAGCGGCAAGAACGGTATCGGGCGCGCCCGGGATGGAAAGCGTGAAGTCGTACGTGCCGGGCTGAAGATGCAGCAACGCTTCACCCGTGTTGTCGGGGGCCGTGGCGGAAACCCATCCGTTCTTGTTGGTTTCCTCGGTCAGTTTCGCCTTGATGAAGACATCGTCCATCGTCGTCAGCGAATCCGAGAGGGTCACGTTCAGCGTTACTTCCTTTCCGGGATCGGTGTCCCTGATGTCCCAGACCGTGTTCAGCACGTCGTCGATGGTGCCGTTGCCGACGGCGAGGTAAGCGGTTGCAGTGACTTCGCCGTCCTTGGGGATCGTCACGGAACCCTGCGACAGGATCATCAGTTCGTCCATCGAAAGCAGCGGGGACACCTGCTTGTCGCCGTCAAGGGTCAACGCGTATGAAACGCCATCGGCGGCGTTGCCCAGCCAGCGCAGGTTGCTTTTGCCGGACAGGCAGTCCAGGTTCGAACCGCACCGATCGTTGAACAGCTCGCCACGGTTGCCGAACATCAGCAGTTGACCGATGTCGACCGCGACGTTGGAGTTCGCCGGATCGCGCACCGTCATCTTGATCGTCAGGAAGCGATCCTCCGGTCCAAGGATGTAGTCCACGGTCACGTCCAGATTGCGGGCCGTCGTGGGAAGGATGGAGTCGATCAGCGCCATGCCGCCGTCGGTGCCCTTGAACTGTACCCAGGCCGTTCCGCTGTGGGTTCCGTCGTCGACGAATTCCATCTGGGACGGATTGAACAGGCGCGCGAATCCAGCCATCAGGAACAGCTCGTGGAACTGTTCCTTGTCATTCGTCCGGTCGTCGCCAGCGAGGTCCGCATCGATCACGGTTCCACCGTAGGGCGAGTACAGACCGTGTTCCTGATTGCGGATCATGAAGCGCACATACTTGTTCTGAATCAGGATATCGCCGGCGACCGCCGTCGAGTTCGGGCCGCCAATCTCGCCGTTCTGGGTAGCCAGACGCGCGAAGGCTCCGTCAACGTACGGACCGGGATCGTTTTGAGTATCTTCGGCGACATCGGGATCAACCTGGGTATCCGGGTTGGCGGTGTCTTCTATTGAGTCTGGTTCCGCCGTTTCGACGACGTCGGCAGGCTGGCCGTCATCGGTGACGTCGGTGTCATCACCGCACGCGACAACAGTAAGCATGATGGCGGGTAACGCGAATGCAAGCAGCTTTTTCATTGTTCACCTCAGAGGAGAAATCCGATCAACAGCATCGTCACTAATATCCGGACACGCAAGGTCCGGATTCGAAGGCACTGGGAAATTCAAAGGCTTCAGCAGCTTTTAGTCAAGACTATATTAGGAATTGGTTAGACAAAAGTTTGCGCGCGCAAGGCAGATCCCCCAACCGCGAAGGGGAAACTCCGTGGTGCCGCCGGTCCGTTAGATATCTGTTAAATGGTTGTAATCCAAGGGTTCGCGGGTCGACCGCGTTTCTCAAACCGGTTAACATCGTGCCGTCGGCAGCGCCACGCCCTGAACGCTCCGGATTTTTCGGAAATCGACGAGGAAGCATGAGCGGCGAAAGACTTCTTGTTGTGGACGACGAGGAAGACATACTGGAACTGCTCAGGTACAACCTTGAGCGTGAGGGATACTCTGTGGTCACGGCACTGTCCGGCGAGGAGGCGGTCGACAGGGCGCGGGCGGACGCGCCGGACTTGATCCTGCTGGACCTGATGCTCCCGGGTATGAACGGGCTGGACGTCTGCCGGGTTCTTTCGCGCGACGAGAGAACGCAGTCGATTCCGATAATCATACTGACCGCCCGGGCCGAAGAGGCCGACATCGTCGCCGGTCTGGAACTCGGGGCGGATGATTACATTTCGAAACCTTTCAGCCCGCGGGTGGTCCTCGCCAGGGTCAAAACCGTGCTGCGTCGTGGCAGACGCACCAGCGGCGACGATTCCAGGGTGATCCAGGCCGGCGGGATCAGGATCGATGTCGACCGGCATCAGGTCAGGGTCGACACCGTGGACGTCGACCTTACCGCGACTGAATTCGATGTGCTTCTGTTCCTGTCCCGTCATCGCGGCTGGGTATTCACCCGTGACCAGATAATCGACGCGGTCAAAGGCACGGACTACCCCGTGACCGACAGGTCGGTCGACGTTCAGATTGTGGGTCTCCGCAGAAAGCTGGGACCTGCCGCAACCATGATCGAGACGGTCCGGGGCGTCGGTTACCGGATGAAAGACGACTCCAATGGCCAGGACTAGAAAGCTCCAGTGGGTCCTGTATCCGTCCTTTCTGATAATCATTGCCGTCAGTCTGGTTTCGGTCGGCACCTACACGATGATTTCGGTCCGGAACACCTTCCTGGCACAGATAGGCGATTCCCTGGGCATGGACGCGCGGCTGGCCGCGGAACTCCTGGCGGTCGATGGCGCCGCCGGCGGTTCCGGGATGAACGATATCGTCAGGACGGTCGCCGACAGCCTGGCGGTCCGGATTTCGGTCATATCGCTTGACGGCCGGGTGGTGGCGGATTCGGCACATCCGACCGGATCGCTGGTGAACCATTCCGACCGGCCCGAGGTCGCCTCGGCGATCATGACCGGGAGCGGCAGGGCGATCAGGCGCAGTGACACGGATCGAACCGAAGTGATGTATCACGCGGTCACCGACAACCGGCTTCCGGGGTATGTCGTCCGGGCTGCCAGACCGGTCGACGATGCGGCGCGCACCCTTGGCGACCTGGCGGCGAAGATGCTGATCGGCGGCCTGCTGGCGGCGGTGCTGGCCGCCCTGGTGTCGTGGCTCGCCTCCCGCAGACTGGCACGGCCGGTCGAGAAGATGGCGGCCGAGGTGGATCGACAGGCGGGTGGAGTGCTGGCGGACCGGATCGAGGAGCCCGATGTCGAGGAGTACTCCAAGCTGGCTGCCGCGATGAACGCGCTCTCGGAGACTCTTCAGGCTCGACTGGCGGCGTCAACGGTCCAGCAGCGCGAGCTTGAACTGACTCTTTCCAGCATGAACGAGGCGGTTCTTCTGCTGGACTCGGCCGACCGCATACGTCTGATCAATTCCGCCGGGGCAAAACTGCTGAAGATCGATCGTGACGCGGCGGTCGGAAGGGCCATCGGCGACGTGCTGTCCAGCGGTGCGCTGCGCGGGTTCGTGTCTCGTGCTTTCGACAGCCGTGAGCCGTGCGAGCAGGACATCCCGGTCGAGGGTGACAAACCGGGTTTCGTGCATGCCTTCAAGACGGTCATCCTTGATGGAGATGGAAATTTTTCCGCGACACTTCTCGTGCTGCACGACATCACGCGGTTGAAGCGGCTGGAGGATATCCGGCGCGATTTCGTCGCGAACGTTTCGCACGAGTTGAAGACGCCGATCACGTCGATCAAGGGGTTTGTCGAAACCCTGCGTTCGGACGTGTCGCACGATCCGGCAACGGCCGAGCGTTTTCTGGAGATCATCGCCCGTCACACAGATCGCCTGAACTCGATAATCGAGGACCTGCTGACCCTTTCCAGGATCGAGCAGGCGGAGAGTGCCAGTGAACGTTCCAGGGAGCAGGATCCCGGCCTGGCCCGCGAGAAGGTGCTGGTTGGCGCGATGGTAGAGTCCGCGCTGCTTGTGTGCGAGTCGAGAGCGGCCAGAAAGGGTATCCTCCTGAAGGTAAGCTGCGAGGCGGACGCGGTTGCCTTCCTGAATCAGCAGTTGATGGAGCAGGCTCTGGTCAACCTGGTCGACAACGCCATCAAGTTCAGCGAGTCGGGTCAGGAGGTCTCCATCTCGGCGGATGTGGACGATGGCAGATTGAGGTTGCGGGTCACGGATCACGGCTGCGGGATTCCGGCCGAGCACCTGCCCAGGATTTTTGAACGGTTCTATCGGGTGGACAAGGGACGCAGCAGGGCACAGGGCGGCACGGGGCTGGGGCTGGCGATCGTCAGGCACGTTGCCACAATCCACGGTGGAAAGGTGCGCGTGGTCAGCGAACCGGGCAATGGCAGCGAGTTCGTCATCGACGTGCCGGCGTCGCCACAGCCGGACTGATTGAAGTGTTCATCCTGTGGCGTCCTCGGTTATTATTCGCTGTCGACAGACGGAGCCATGAACATGGTTGAGTCCTTTGGTGAGATCGTGGCGGCGGATCTGCTGGCGGTGCGCAGGGCCAGGCCTTTGATCCACAGCATGACCAACTTTGTGGTTATGAACGAGACCGCCAACGCGATCCTGGCGGTCGGCGGCTCTCCGGTGATGTCGGACGCCATTGATGAGGTGGCCGATTTCGCCGCGATGGCCGGAGCGGTCGTGTTGAACATCGGTACATTGTATCCGTCGTCGGTCGAGGCGATGGTGGTGGCGGGCAGGGCGGCCAACAGGGCAGGGGTGCCGGTCGTGTTCGACCCGGTCGGGGCGGGCGCGACCGCGCTCAGAACTGACGCCGCCAGACGTATCCTTGATTCGGTCAAGGTCTCGATGCTCAGGGCGAACCAGGGCGAGGCCATGGCTGTTGCCGGCATGGGTGGCGAGGTCCGTGGTGTCGATTCGGGCCGCAGCGTCGAGGGATTCGCGCGTATCGCGTCGGAGATTTCCGCGCGCATAGGTTGCCCGGTCGCGGTAACCGGCGAGACCGACGTGATAACCGACTCCCGTACGACATGGCTTTGTCATAACGGTCACCCGATGCTGCAGAGCGTGACCGGGACCGGCTGCACGGTGACCGCGCTGACCGCGTGTTTCCTGGCAGTGACCGACGACCCGCTGCGTGGCGCGACGTCCGCGCTGTCGTTCTTCGCGTTGTGTGGCGAACTTGCGGCAGCCGAATCAAGGGGCCCGGGGTCGTTCGAGATCGCGCTTCGTGACAGGATTTTCAACGTCGGCCGGGATGAACTGGTCGCCGGGGTAAGGGTGCAAAAAGCATGATGTCCGACGACTGGCTTGTTTATCTTGTGACCGATCCCGTGCTGGTCGCGACCGGGATGGACGAGGCCTCCATCGTTGATCGCGCTTGCGGCGCCGGTGTCAGGATTGTCCAGTATCGGGATAAAAACTGTTCCGATTCCGATTTCGTCAGACGCGGGCGTGAGCTTTTGGCGATTGCGCGGCGTCACGGCGCGACTTTTATCGTCAACGACCGGGTCGCCGCCGCAGTGGAGATCGGTGCTGACGGCGTCCACATCGGTCAGCAGGACATGCCCCTGTCTGTCGCGCGGCGACTGACTGGTTCGAGCGCCATCATAGGCGTCTCGGTGGTATCGGTCGCCGAAGCGGTCAGCGCCTGCGCGGACGGGGCTGATTACGTGGCGGTCAACGGGGTGTTCCCTACCGCCACCAAGTCGCTCGACGAGGCGAATCTGCCCGGCCTGGACGCGGTGCGGGCAATCAGTGCTGCGGTGTCCGTCCCGGTCGTCGCCATCGGTGGAATAAATGCCGGAAACGCCGCCTCGGTGATGGCGGCCGGCGCCTCGGGTGTCGCGGTCGTGACAGCGATCACGATGCGTCCCGATGTAGAGCAGGCTGTCGGAGAACTCTTTGAATCTACACGGCGGTCTATTTAATTCGGATAATTTTACTCCTATTTCTATCCAGATCTGTTATCATCCTTTCAGTTGAGCCGGCTCGGGCGAGCCGGTGGTGCGACATGGAGGATTTCAATGGCAGTCCGGAAGATAGTGAAGATCGACGAGGAGCTCTGCAACGGCTGTGGTTTGTGCGTGCCATCCTGCGCCGAGGGGGCGATCCGCGTGATCGATGGCAAGGCAAGACTGATGGGCGACAACCTGTGTGACGGGCTGGGCGCCTGCCTGGGCGACTGCCCGCAGGGAGCGATCACCATCGAGGAACGCGAAGCTCTGGAATTCGACGAGACCGCCGTGGACGCCATGAAGTCGGCCGATGCAGACGACGACGGCGGTTGTGCCTGTTCCGGGCATGTCGCGGCCAGCGTCCATTCCGGTGGACATCATGGTGGTGGATGTCCCGGCGCCGCCGTCAGGGACTTCGGCCATTCAGGCATCCAGACCGCCGGCGCGTCTTCCGGTCCCGTCCCCTCGCAGCTCAGGCAGTGGCCGGTTCAGCTTCATCTGCTTCCCCCGACGGCTCCGTTCCTCCGGGGGGCCGATCTGGTCCTTGCCGCGGATTGCGCCGCCTTCACGTTCGGGGATTTTCACAACCGCTTCCTGCGCAACAAGGCGCTGGCCATCGCGTGTCCCAAGCTGGACACCGGGCTTGATGTCTATCAGGAAAAGCTGACCAGGATGATCGACGAGGCCGGCCTGAACACCATCACCGTCGTCGTGATGGAGGTCCCATGCTGCAACGGTCTGCTTGCGCTGGCGTCACGGGCGATGCAGGACGCCGAGCGGCCGATTCCGATGAAGATGGTCAGGATCGGGCTTCAGGGTGACATCCTGGAAGAGCGCTGGGTTCATCTGTTGTAAAGACGTCCCGGCGCGTCACAGGCCGGCGTCGCTGTATTTTCTGGACACACGTTTGAATTCGTCCTGCAGGGCCACCAGTGCATCGACCATCTCGGGGTCGAAGTGCGACCCGCTACCCTTCAGTATCTCCTTCAACGCTTCCTCGTGTGAAATCGGTGGTTTGTATGAACGGGCGCTGACCAGCGCATCGTAGACGTCGGCGATGGCCATGGCCCGCGCGCTGATCGGGATCTCTTCACCGCGCAGCCCGTACGGGTAACCTGATCCATCCCAGTTTTCGTGATGCGCCTCGGCGATCTCACGGGCGAACCTGAGAAACGAGTTCGGCCCCAGCAGGTGCTCCGTTCTGCGGATCGCCTCGCCCCCGTAAATCGGATGCCGCTTCATTTCTTCATATTCGTCGGCGGTCAGGTCTGTCGGCTTAAGCAGAATCCTGTCCGGCACACCGACCTTGCCGATGTCGTGCAGGGGCGCCGACTGGCTGATCAGCTCGACAGTGGCGGGGGTCAGTTCGTCCGCGTGCTTTCCACGGGCCTGAAGGTATCTGACCAGCAGGTCGACATAGGCCTTTGTTCGCTGGATGTGACCGCCCGTCTCGTGATCCCGGAACTCGGCCAGGATTGCCATGCTCTGGATCGTCGCCTCTCTGGTGGCCGTCAGGTCGGCCGTCCGCTCGGCGACGACATTCTCAAGGTGAACCCGATACCGGTTCAGTTCAAGGTGCGTGTGGACCCTGGCCTCGACGATTCTGGGGTTGAACGGGCGTGTGATGTAGTCGACCGCGCCCAGATTCAGTCCCCGCTCCTCACTGTCCGCCATGTTCAAGGAAGTCAGGAAAATCACGGGAATGCCTTTTGTATCCGGATCTGCTTTCAGTCGCTCGCACACCTCGTAGCCGTCCATCCCGGGCATCACGACATCCAGAAGAATCAGGTCGGGCTTGATGTCCTTGACGGAGTTCATGACGCGTTCGCCGTCGATGGCTACGCTGATGTCATACTGGTCGCCCAGCGCATCGATCAGGATGTCGATGTTGGCCGGCGTGTCTTCGGCGATCAGGATTGTCTGGCGGCGTCTGCGACTGATCATCTGTACATATCCCCGGCCAGGTCAATCATGGCCTGTTCCAGTTGCTCGATTATGCAAAGCGCCTCGCTGAAGCGGTACTTCATGATGGCGTCCCTGGCGCGGGCGAGTTCCAACGTGATACTGGCCGGCCAGGCGACGTTCGACAGGACCGCGATGAAATGCTGGCTTCTGGAAGGCTGCAGTTTCCTGAGGGCCGCCTTCAGAACCATTATGACGCCAGGCACGTCCACATGCTGCATGTCCCTGCCGACCTGGGTCTCCTCGATGTCCTGAACCTCGGGGCCGAAAAGCTCCGGCAGGGCGCGCAGCGATGCGAACAACTGGGACAACTGCGCCCTGAATGCATCGATCAACCCATGCTGGAAGTAATCCTTGTCGAGGATGGCCCTTTCGAGCGAAGCAGCCTTCTCCTGAAGGGTGATCGCCCCGAGGGTGCCGGCAAGACTCTTCATGGAGTGCACGAAGCGCCGGGCCTCCTGTGGATTGTTGTTGATCTCGGCCGAATCAAGACACGAATCCTTACCCTCGTACTCCTCGACGAATTTTCGCAGCAGCTTCTTGTAAAGCTCTATGTTTCCGCCGACATATCCCAGTCCCTTGCCGACGTTCAGTCCGGGAACGTGCAGATCGTGGCGGAACCTGGGTTCGGACATATCGGTTCTGGTTGTTCGTTCCGTTTTCACGTCCGTCCTGCTGCCGCGAAGCCATTTCGCCATCGTCGCGTACAGTGCCTCGGGTTCAACAGGTTTGGTGATGTGTCCGTTCATGCCCGCGTCCAGCGATTTCTGGATGTGCTGGCCCATGCCGTGTGCCGTCATTGCAATGATCGGCATCGTCGAGGCCCATGGCTGGCCAAGCCTGCGGATCATCCTGGTCGCGTCCAGGCCGTCCATCACGGGCATCTGGATATCCATGAAGACCAGGTCGAAGGGTGCGCTGTCAACCATTCGCAGGGCGTCTCGACCGTTCTCGGCAAGAGTAACGGAAACACCTGTCTTTCTGAGCAGTTCCAGCGCGACCTGCTGATTCACACGGTTGTCCTCAACTAGAAGCACGCTGGCGCCATCGAACTTGAACGAATGTCGCACCGCCGATTCAGGCATCTGGGGCGCACCGGTCATCACCCTGCGCACGCATGTCGTCAGAGACGTTGGAAGCACCGGTTTGAACAGCAGCCCGTAGAACAGTCTGCCCGCGGCGGTCTGCATGTCATCGTCGAAGAGATAGGCTGTCGTGGTGAGTATCATCGGGGCGCCCGTTCTGCTTCGGTGCGAGATCAATCGCGCGGTCTGCAGGCCGTCGGGAGCCTGAAGCGTCATGTCGATGAAGATCATGTGGTACGGCGCGCCGGCCTTTTCGGCCGCATCGACCAGCGCCACGGCTTCAGCGCCTTCAGACGCCGAGTCCACGGTGAATGACATGCCTGAAAGTCTCTTGACCATGATTCCGCGGTCGATCGGACTGCTGTCAACGACCAGCACCCGAACCCCGGCAGCGGAGTCCATCAGTTCCCGCTCAAGCGCCCCGACGGTGGTCCCGTCGACGACGCTGAGAGGGAGTTCGACCTTGAATGTGCTGCCAAGACCGGGCGTGCTGTCCGCCGATATCGTCCCGCCCATCAGGCGGCAAAGCTGTCTGCTGATGGCCAGTCCCATCCCGGTTCCACCGAATTCCCGGGTTGACGAGGTGTCCACCTGGAAGAACGGATGGAACAGTCTGGAAAGCTGATCCCCGGTCATGCCTATGCCGGTGTCGGATACCTCGAATCGAATCATCGCGGGATGCGATGCGGGGCTACCGGCGTCGGCCACAGCGGCCCGGATTACAATATCCCCGCGTTCCGTGAACTTGATTGCGTTCCCAACCAGATTGTTCAGGATCTGGTTGACACGCAGCGGATCGCCCCGGAGTCTGGCCGGCAGGGACATGTCGATATCGGTGTGAAGGTTCAGACCCTTTTCGCTGGCGCGCAGCTCGTTGACGTCGATGACGTCAGCGATGACATCCTCGGGAGAGAATTCGACGTCGGCGATACGCAGTCCGTTCCCCTCGATGCGCGAGAAATCCAGTATGTCGTCAACGATTCCAAGCAGCGATTTCGAAGCGTTTTCGACCTTGGTCAGATAGTCGATCTGCTTGTCGTTCAGGCGGGTCTGCAGAACAAGTCCGGTCATGCCGATGATAGCGTTCAGAGGAGTCCTGATTTCGTGGCTGATATTGGCCATGAAATCGCTGCGTGCGCGCGCGGCGGCCTCGGCCTGATCCCTGGCCTCGCGCAGCTCGATCTCGTTCTGGTGCTCGTCAGTGATATCGTGAACGATACCGAACAGGCGCTTGGGAATCCCCAGATCGTCGCGTTCGACCTCGGATACGATGTCGACCCACTTCTGGCGGCCGTCCGCAAAGGACAGGGCAACCTGGGAGTAGCGTTTGGCCGGGGTGTCCGGCTCGGTGCTCGCACGCAGCCTGTTGACCATCTGCTCACGGAAGTCTGGCCTGAAGAACGTGACGATGTCCGCCGCGTTGATGCTCGGCAGTGACAAGTCGACCTCGAAGATGCGCTTGCATTCGTCGCTTCCCGAGATCCTTCTTGTCGCCATGTCGAATTCCCAGCTTCCGACGTGCGCGATTCGCTGTGCCTCGGCCAGGGATGCACGGCTTGCCGCCAGGGCCGCCTCGTCGCGCTTGCGCCTGGTGATGTCCTCGAGTGTGGCGATTACCTCGGTGTTCCCGGACGGCGTTTCAAGCGGCGAGGCCACGATTCGCAGCCAGATGGGCGCGTCTCCGTTCATCGGAACGAATGCGCCTTCGTGTTCCGCTTGAGCGCCCCCGATCGCGCCCGGAATGACGTCCTTGAGGCCCGACTCGGTGACCTCGTCAAAACAGTTCAGGCCGCGGAGCTGGGTTTCAGTGGTTCCGAACAAGGCAGCCGCGGCATGATTGCAGTCCAGAATCTGACCTTTCGCGTCCGTCCTGATGAGCCCGACCGGCGAATGCCTGGTCATGATTCGGTGACGGAATTCACTCTCGACAAGTTCTGCATGAACCATCTGGCGAAAGGCGGTCTGCCCGATCTGTGTGGCGACCGCATCCAGGATGCGCGGTCCCCGGGACTGCAGAAAGTCCGCCCTGACCGATTCATCGGCACAGTTGCAGCCGATCGATATGGTCCCGAAGAAGTGGCGGTCAAATTCGATGTCGGCTGTCAGAACCTGCGTATCGGGCATGGAGCCCGGCGACTGCCACACGCTGTCGCGAAGCGCTACCTTGACCCGGATGTCGGTTCCATCCGGCCAGGCGCCGGGGACGAGCTCGACGGCTTTTCGGGCGATCGCGTCCAAGTCGGTGTCGATTGTCCGCGAGAACTGCAGCAGGGCAAGAAGGCACTTCGTTTCCAGATTCGACGACTCGTCTGAAAGTCGGGATGGGTCGTTTTCAGAAGTCATATCCGCAACACCCCGCAGCCGCTTCTTCAGCCTCGAAATCCGGTTGCCCATTCGGTCACGCCGATGATTGTAACCTTGATGACGAATGCATAAAAGCCATTGATTGATTACGCTCTTTGTTGTTGAATGCCGCGTCTGTCCAGAGGCTTATCAGCGAAATGTCCAGATTCCTTCCGAGCCTGTTGATTTTGAGTGTCCTGATGGCGCCGTTGACCTCTTTCGCGGCCCCGGTTTCCTTCAAGCCTGTGACGCTGACTCAGCCCGACGGTTCCGATGTGGAACTGTTCGTTTCCGGGGACGAGTTCTATCACTGGGTTCACGACGCCTCCGGTCTTCCAGTGGTCATGGACGAAGACGGCTGGGTCGTTTACGTTTCCGAGCGCGGTGACGAACCGATACCTTCCGGAGTCCCTGCCGGGCATCCCGATCCGTTTCTGGCAGGCATCGATATCGAACCGGGACCGCCGTTGACGGCCGGGGCAATCCGGGACAGGATCGATCGCCGCCGGACCGTGATGTCGGCGCCCAGAACCCTGGAAAAGAGGTTCGGCGGACCCTACCGCGGAACAATCAATCAGCTTGTTATCTTCGCGCGGTTTTCCGACGAACCCGAATTCGTCGATCCGACGGCCGTATTCGACCGGATGTTCAACTCGGACGAGGACGGTGTTCCGTCGCTTGACGGCTATTTCAACGAGGTTTCGTACGGCCGGCTTCGCGTTCAGGGGCATTTTTTCCCCCAGTCTCAGTCGGGTGCGGTGGTTTCATTCCAGGATTCACGGCCGCGTTCTTACTACCAGCCGCGCAGTGATCGCAATCCTGGCGGCTATGAGGACGAGCAGAGCGGTCTGTTGCGCCTCTCCGAGATGCTGGACAGGGCAATCAAGTTCATAAAGCCGCAGGTGCCGGCGGATCTGGATATCGACCTTGATAACGACGGGTTCGCGGAAAACGTCGTGTTCATCGTTTCGGGCGACGCGGACGACTGGGCCAATGCGCTGTGGCCTCATTCGTACATCATGCTTGAAAACAACTACATCAACGGCGCCCGGCTGCTGCCGTACAACCTGCAGTTCCGCGACTGGCTTCTGGAACGGTCGGTCGGGGTGCTGGCGCACGAGTTTTTCCACGCGATCGGTGCTCCGGATCTCTACAGATACGTCAACCGCGAACTGACTCCCGCCGGTTCGTGGGATTTGATGGAGCAGAATAAGGAACCGCCGCAGCACATGACCGCGTGGATGAAGTACCGATACGGAGATTTCATCGGCGAGCCGCCGGTGATAACCGAGCCGGGCCGGTACACCTTGAAGCCGCTTTCCGAACCTGACGGCAACGTGTTTCAGATCCCCGTGCCGGGTCGCAAGTTTCAGAACATCGTGGTCGAGTACAGAAAGCAGGAAGGGACTTACGAATCGTCGGTGCCGGGAAGCGGTCTGCTGGTCTATCGCGTGGATCGGCTTGTGAACGGCAACGCCGACGGACCTCCCGATGAGCTCTACATCGCGAGGCCGGGCGGTCATCCGGATGTGGACGGAGACATCGACAGCGCGAACATGTCCGTTGAGGCCGGTCGTGTCCGGGTCGACGAGTTCAGTGATCCGTACCTGTTCGACCAGGACGGCATGCCCATCCCGATCAGGATTTACGACGTCTCCGAGGCCGGCGACACCATCTCGTTCAACGTTTGTCCGTCGATCCCGGATTGCATCGGCGTGGAGTGCGGCGATGACGGATGCGGTGGTTCCTGCGGGTCATGTGATGACCGGAATCCCTGTACGGACGATCAGTGCGTTGAAGGACGCTGCGTGTTCAATCCTTCCGCGATTGGCACGGCGTGCGACCGGGGGCACGATTGTTCCGGGCAGGGTGAGTGCGATGGCCTCGGTGAATGCGTGCCGGACACACCGGTCGCCTGCGACGATGGAAATGAATGCACACAGGACACGTGTTACGACGGTGGGAAGTGGTTCAGCCTCGGCGAGGATCGGTTCGAGGACATCATGGCTGACGGCGCCAGTGCCGGCGTCGATGGCGACGATGTCGTGTCGGCCGCGATCAACCCGGGGTTCGCGATTCCCTTCATGAACGGCTCCTACACGGATGTCTTCGTGTACGACAACGGTCTGTTGACTCTGGGAGGGGCCTTGGATCCGCTTGCCGTGGTGTACGGCGGCGCCAGACCAGGGCAGTCCGAACTGTCGGTGGGCGTCGTGGCGCCATATTACGATGACCTGGAGTGCAAACTGTCCGATCGCTGCGTCGTTGCCTGGAAAGTTCTGGGGGACGCGCCCGACAGAAGGCTGGTAATCCAGTTCAACAAGGCGGTCATGGTCAGGCAGCCCGGGGTCAGGGTGTTTTTCCAGGTAGTCCTGTTCGAGGATGGCAGGATTGAGTTCAGATATCGTGACATGGCGATTCACGACGGCCTGCGCGCGGCGATAGGCATCTGGAACTCGGATGGTTCCGATGTATTGATGTGGTCGGACTCGACCCGCAGCATTCATTCCGGCATGACCCTGGCCTATTCGCCCGACGAGATGGAGTGCGTGTTCCTGCCCAGTCCCGGTTTCTGCCTGATCGACGGTGAATGCGTGGAGTCCGGAACGATTTCGACGGAAAACGTCTGCGCGGAATGCAGACCATGGCGGAACCATGGCGGCTGGTTTAACGACGACTCGAACTACTGCACCGACTCGAACGCGTGCACGACGGTGGACAGGTGTCGTTCCGGTGTGTGTGAAGGCACGACGCCGGTCGTCTGCAAGCCGATCAATGCTTGTCACACGGCTGGTCAGTGTGATCCGGCGACGGGTGTCTGCGGCGATTTCGTCAAGGCTGACGGCACGCTGTGTAATTTCGATTCGAACGGTTGTACCGTCGGTGACAATTGCCAGGGAGGCGAGTGCAGGGTTGGCACGCCGCCAGACTGTTCCGCCAAAAACAGCGAATGCGCGGTTGGAAAATGCGTGTCCAGGAGTTCCAATTCCTTCAAGTGCGACGCCGACACGGCGGCGATGAAGAACAGACCGTGCGGGGCGCACGAAAGCGACTGCAGCGGTCAGGACACCTGCGACGGACGCGGCAACTGTCTGGCCAACGATTTCGACGCGGGAACGCTCTGCCGCGACGCTGATGGCGAGTGCGATCTGCCGGATTACTGCGACGGTGAAGGCAACTGTGATGAAGACCATGTCGTCGAGGATGGTCAGACCTGCGGCTGGCAGGACGACAAGGTCTGCCAGTCAGGGATGTGTGTTGCTCCCGTTGGCGGAGATACCTGCGCCGACGCCGTGCTTCTTGAAAACAACCAGGCCAGGCGAGGCACTCTTGCGTGGGCGGACGCGTCGGCGGTCACCATCGCCGGTTGTGATGGAGCGGCCGGCGCCGATGTCTACTACAAGGTTGGCCTGTCGGCATCCATCGGGTACATCCTCACGGTGACACCTGTCGGCGAACGGGCGGATTTCGCTTTCAGTCTGGTCGATTCCTGTGACCAGGACGACTGCGGTGAACTGCAGAACCGGCAGGGAAGAGGGGGGGGCCGAGGAATACGAGTTCTCGGTTCCCACCGATTCCGTCCGGTACGTCCGCGTGATTAAGCGGGACAATTCGGATGATCTGGACTTCGTGATCTCGCTGCGGGTGGCCGGAGACGAGGGCGAGGACCTGGGCGGCGCGGACGCATCCGGCGGCGACGAAGATGGCGGAAACGGTGGTGGAAACGGTGGATGTTCGCAGGCGGGCGGCGCGGCCGGCGGTTCGGGCATGCTGGTCCTGATCATACTGCTGCTGACGGTCACGGGTGCTTTCAGACTGGTCGCGCGGTGTCGGGTGTCAGCGGACAGGGGTTGACTGCTCCACGTTCACGAGGCCTGAACCCCACGTGTTTCCGAATATTTTTTCCGGCTTGTACTTGTCCTTGGGCTGCGGCTTGTTGTCCGGCCAGCCAATCGAAATCAGGCTTAGTGGTTCGAAGCCATCTGGAATCCCAAGGGCTTCCCTGACAGCGGCGATCCGTTCGGGCACCGGGTAGACGCCCAGCCAGACCGCGCCAAGACCGACGGCCTCGGCGGCCAGCAGGATGTTCTCGGTCGCGGCCGAGCAGTCCTGAATCCACATCTGTCCGGCCCCGCCCCGCAGTCCTTCTTCCGGCGCGCCGATCACGGCGATTGCCGCCCCGGCCGTCTTCAGCATCCCGCCGTGCGGATGTTCGCCCAGCCGATTCAGCATTTCCTTATCGGTCACCACGACGAAGTACCACGGTTGGCGGTTGCCCGCGGTAGGCGCGGCCATGCCCGCCTTAACCAGCGTCAGCAGCGTCTCATCGGGAATCGGCCGATCGGCGTACTGCCGGACACTGGTCCTTGCGTGGATCACCGAAAGGGCATCCGCCGGGCAGGCAGAGGCCGTGTCCTGTGCCGGGGCCGCAGGTTCCGCCTGGGGTTTGACTGCGGTTTCTTCGGTCGTCCGCGTCCCGCGATCCATCTTCATCTCCTTGTTCATCTTGACCGCCGTGCCCGCTGCTATCGCCGTAGTCAGCGCCAGCACCGCGATCAACACTTTTTCGATCGACAATCCTTTCATCGCTTTGGCTCCGTTAGTCCGGGGTCTATTCTACGGTGGCTTTCGCGGGACGCAACCGCCTTCATGTAGGGGCGAATGTCATTCGCCCCTACACGGGCGTGGCGGGCGGTGCTGGTACCGATCCCCTCTGGCTGCTTGCAGATGCTTCTGACAGGGGCAGGGTCAGGATCGGGGACAGGATCAGGGTCGGGTTCCGGCGCAGGGGCGAATGACAATTCGCCCTTCTGGGGACCCGGACCGCTGTGTTTGCTGTGCATACCTTGATTGGTTCCGCCCCCGCGAGGCCGTCATTCATTGCTGGATGGCCCGCGGCGCTCTTCGCCATCAAGGACCTGGCGCTCCGCGCCGGCCGCCTGCGGCGGTCGCCTCGCGACCCTTGACGGCAGAACGCCGCAGGCCGCGGGAGATTGATATCTGACGGCCTCACGGGGGGGCACACCATGGATACAATCACCAACATACAAACCACAACAACGGACGGGCAGGGTCGGCCCCACGGACTTCGCGCCGTCGGCATGGCCGAAGATCTCGCGGTGAGAACCATCCGCATGACGCGAACTATCCGGGGACACCGTGACCTCGTCGACCAACTGACCCGCGCCATCGAATCCGTCGCCCTGAACCTCGCGGAAGGCTCCGGCCGGGCGGGTCGGGATCGAACCTACCACTACACCGTGGCCTACGGCTCGGCCGGTGAATCCGCCACGGCCATTCGCCTGCTCGCCGCCTACGGCGCGATTTCCGCCGCATGCGCGGATGATTTGATCGCTCGCATTGATGGCGTGCGGGCCATCTGCTGGCGCCTGTCCCGGCGGTGATGGATTTCGGTCGTTGAATATCGTCACTGTTTCTGTCCCTGCCTGACACGCCGCAGCCTTGGCGGAGGCGGTTCTCTGTCACTGCGCCCGTCCCTGATCCTGTCGCTGTTCAGAAGGGGCGAATGTCATTCGCCCCTACACGGGCGTGGCGGGCGGTGCTGGTACCGATCCCCTCTGGCTGCTTGCAGAAGCTTCTGACAGGGGCAGGGTCAGGATCGGGGACAGGATCAGGGTCGGGTTCCGGCGCAGGGGCGAATCACATCCCTGACACGCCGCAGCCTTGGCGAAGGCGGTTCGCCCACCGGGACGGCTGAATTGTGGTGTCCGGGGATTGATTCAATGTATATTCTCTCTGGGCTGGCAGGAGGCGCGCATGAAGGAAATACTGTCGAAGTGGTTTGACTCCATTCCCTGGGAGAGGCTCCTGTCCAGTTCGGTGCGGATAGTTGTGATTCTGGCCGTGGCCATGCTTCTGTACAAGATTATCAAGCGCGCGCTGCTGCGGATCGAGCGACGGCTGCTTGCCGCGGACGCGGAGACTCCGGATGGGTCGCCGAGCGAAAACGACAAGCGCGTTCAGACGTTGATAAGGCTGACCAGACAGGTGCTTTCCGTTGTCGTGTGGGTTCTGGTCGGACTCATGGTTCTGACCGAACTGGGTCTGGACATCGCGCCGATACTCGCCGGCGCCGGTATCGTCGGGTTGGCGGTCGGCTTTGGCGCCCAGAACCTTGTCCGTGACTTCATCTCGGGGTTCTTCATGATCCTTGAGAACCAGGTCAGGGTCGGCGATGTGGCGGTCATCAACGGAACTCCCGGCGTGGTCGAACAGATAAACATGCGCACCATCGTGTTGCGCGACGTGTCCGACGTGGTTCACATCTTTCCCAACGGAACGATCACGACCTTGTCAAACCAGACCAAGCAGGTCTCTGCTTACGTTTTCGACGTGGGCGTGGCCTACAGGGAAGACACAGAACACGTTTCGGCCGTCATTAGCGATGTGCTGCGCGGCCTGAAGGATGACCCGGAATATGGTCCAAAGATTGTTGGAGAACCCGAGGTTTTCGGTGTGAGCCGATTTGGCGAGTCTTCGGTTGAGATAAAGGGCCGAATTCGCACGCTTCCTGGAAGCCAATGGATGGTAGGGCGCGAGTTCCTGAGGCGGGTCAAACACGCGTTTGACGAAAAGGGCATCGAGATTCCGTTCCCGTACCGGAAGCTTGTCATGGACAAGCCGGTCCCGGACCACACAATGGACAAGACCATGCGGAATTAACGGCGCTGGCGTTTAGCAACAACCGACACCGCAGCGTCAGGTGCGCTTCAGAATGTCGGCGGTTGCGCTCACGACCCAGTCCACGTCGCGATCGGTCATGCCTGGATGGTTCGGCAGGTAGAATATCGTGCCGTCCCGCTCCCATTCGTCCTTGAAACCGTAGACCGACATGTAGTCCGGACGTGAATCGATGCCCTTATACAGCAGAGCCTTTTGAACCGCGGAGGGGCTTTTTACCCTTAGCGGGAAGGCGTTCCAGGTGCACAGGCTGTCCGGGAGCGTCTCGGGCAGTCTGGCCGAGTTCCCGGATATACCGGCATCACGAAGACCATTGAGAAGCCGTTCAGCGTTGTGACGTCTGACCGCGTTTCGCAGGTCCAGACG
>JAGOFO010000176.1 GCA_017997155.1 Myxococcota bacterium | reverse complement strand
GTCATGGACAGGGTAAGGGGCAGGATCAGGGACAGGGTCAGGGACAGGGACAGGGTCAGGGGCAGGGGCAGGTTTGGGCGTAGGGGCGAATCACATTCGCCCTTTTGGTCAGGTGTAGGAGCGGGCTACATCCGGTGTTCCTTGATGAACCGTTCGATGTCGGGCAATCCGCCCTGGTAGATCAGATACGAGTCGGGGGGTTCGCGCGGGGTCAGTTCACCAGCGACAGGCGTGAGCATAAGGCGCTTGACCTCCTCGCGGTCGTGGCTGTGGCCGAGCGCCCAGTTCAGCTTCATGAAGGCGACCTCGGGCAGCATGTTCCCGGTCGGTACGATGCCCATCTCCATCAGGTCGCGGCCGGTGTCGTAAACGTACATCTGCACATAACCCCACAAGGTCTGGACAGTCATGTAGATGTGCACGCCCGCGGCTATTGCCCGCTTGATGGCCGGGTAGACCGGCTTGTTGATGTGTCCGAGCCCTGTGCCCGCGATCACGATTCCCTTGTAACCGTTGTCGACCAGCGAATCGACCATGTCCGGCTTCATTCCGGGGTAGTAGTAGAGAATGGTCGAGCTGTTGTCGTAGACCGCGTCCAGAATGACGTTGTTGTCCTCGCGCCGTCGTTTGTAGTCGGCACGGATCGGCGTCACTTTGTCACGGCTGACGGTCGCTATCGGGATGTCGCCGATGGTCCTGAATGTCGAGCGGTACGACGAGTGCATCTTGCGCACGCGGGTACCACGGTGCAGCAGGCCGAATTCGTCCGAGGTCGGCCCGAACATGCAGACCATGGTCTCGGCGATGTCGGAGTATGCCGCAGTCCGGGCGGCATGGATCAGGTTCAACGCGGCGTCCGATGACGGACGGTCGGACGAGCGCTGGCTGCCGACCATCACGATCGGGACCGGCGAGTTCTGAACCATGAACGACAGGATCGCGGCGGTGTGGTGCATCGTGTCGGTACCGTGCCCGATCACGATACCCTTGACGCCCTTCCTGATCTCGCTCGCTACCGCCGTGGCCAGACCGATGTACTGTTCGGGCCCCATGTTCTCGGAGAACACGCCGTACAGTTTCTCGGTGCGCAGGTTGCAGACGTCGGCCAGTTCGGGCACCGACCCGTACAACTCTCCCGGGGAGAATGCGGGAATGACGGCGCCAGTTCGGTAGTCAAGGCGGGAAGCGATCGTTCCACCGGTTCCGAAAAGCGTGACGTTAGGCTTTGCAGGGTCGTACGGAAACTCTTTTTCCGGGATCTTGTAGTGTGCTTCCTTGCGTCCGCAGGACTTCAGTTCCACGATGCCGTCGACCGCGATACCGACGTTGTAGCCGGTATCCAGCTTCAGCACGATGTGGTTTTCGTCGGCCGTTTCGCTGCGGGGCAGGATCAGTCCCCGAAACTCGCCCAGCTTCGACTTAACCTCGACGTCCTCCCAGACGCCAACGTTCAGTCTTTCCAGAAGGGCGCGTCCGGCGCCACGGTATCCTTTGAAATTATCAGCAGGTGCGCTCATCTGGATTCACCCCCGTTCCTGGATCCCTTGACCGTCCAGTAAATCGTCTGTCCGAGCGCGGAAGCAAGCATCGCCGACGCTTCCTTCTGTCTGACTTCGACGTTTTCGCCAAACAGACCCGCCAGAAAATCCGCGTCGACACGCGTGACATCGGCGCCGCGCCGTTTCAGCCAGGGAAGCTGATCCAGCAGCAGGTAAGCCAGCGTCGACTTCTTCAGCCCGACCTTCGGCGCCGCCGCGTCGAACAGCGCGAACATGTCGGTCGTCAACAGGCGGCCAATCTGTTCGGCGGACAGTCCCATGTCCTTCCACGCGTCTTCCTTTTCCCAGAGCGGAGCCGGGCACAGCGCGCGCTCCCTGGCGAAATCCTCGTCGGTCAGTACGATCGGGGGCAGATCGGTGTCCGGGTACATTCGGTTCGGGCCGGGCAGCACGCGTTCGAAACCGGTCGCGCCGTTTCGCAGGGAGCGCCTGGTCTCACGTGGAACGCCGACCAGCGCTTCCTGCATGCGAAGCCTGACTTCCTTCATCGCTGTTTCGACGTCGTTCTTCGGTCCGGCCACCATCACGATGGCGTCCTGACTGTCGGCGCCGGCAAGCTGCCTTACGCGGTCGAACAGATCGGCGTATTCGAAGGCCTCTGGATTGTCCGAGCTTAGACAGTTCGGCATGCGGTCGATGCAGGCCACGACCTTGATGCGGTCCGCCAGCTCGGCTCCGAAGGTTCGTCCCGGACCGGTCGGGTAGGCGAGGATGCCGGCGCAACGCTTCAGAACTATCGCGGATGCCATCACACCGGCGCCCCACCTGGTCGAGAATGCCGGATGGGGATGGTGTTTCACCAGATCGCTGATGTCCACCACGGCCTCGAATGAGTCGTTGCCGACACCGGCTGCCAGCAGGCGATCCCGGATCTCCAGCAGCGCCTTCTGGCGAAGAGCTTCATAGTGAACCAGAGCCGGTATCTGGCGGATCGATGGGACGCCCTTGATCTCGACGCGTTCACCGCCGCGTATCGAGACGTTTACGTCCTGTCTGGCACGTCCGTATCCGAAACGGCAGACCCCGGAAAGGTGGCAGGTGCGTCGAATCGCGTTGGCCACGCGCGCCGCGTCGGCCGGAGTGTGCATCTCGGCCTCGGTGACGATCTCGATGAGAGGAATCGAAAGACGGTCGGTCAGATACACCCGGCGATGGGCGATGTCCGAGACCTCGCGGCAGGCGTCCTCTTCAAGACCGAGCTGGCGGATGCCGATTCGGCGGCCATCGACCATCATGTACCCGTTGACACCCAGGATCGTCGTGCGCTGGAACCCGGTCGGTATGGAACCGTCCAGATACTGCTTGCGGGCGATGTGAATCTCGTTGACCAGCGACAGATTAAGGATCAGCGCCATTCTGATCGCCTTGTTCAGCGCCTCCCGGTTCAGGGAGAACGGTGGAGCGTCGTCGATCTCATAGGTACAGACCGTGTCGCGGTTCAGGCGGTACAGAACCTCTTTCTTCGTCTTGAATTCCATCAGGGCCGTCGGGTCGTACTCGCCCAGTTCCGAAAGGGTCGGGCGCATGTGGCGGAGAATCTCCGCGTGGTACTCGCCGCTGTAGGGCTTGACCGGACATCTGCAGAACAGCTTGTGCTGCGTATGAAGCTGACGGTGCATTTCGATGCCGCACATCAGGCCGAGCTTTTCGTAGAACTCGGGCTCTGCGAACTGAATTCCGGGCTTCTTCATTAACGTACTCCATTCCCGCTGGGAAAAATGGTCCGTAGCCGCGCGGATGGTATCAGGGAATCGGTTCGCGGTTAAGGGGGTAAAGGCCGGAAATCGCCCAGCGCGTCAGATCCTTCATGCATCTCTTGACCGGGCCCCGCAGTCGCCGGATACTCGCGCCATATTCGCAGAACTCTGGATGTGTCTATGTGTTCAGGAGGTTTATAACATGCTGAACAAATACGGTTTGTCAGTCGTCGTGTGCGCGTGCTTCCTGTTTGCGGCTTGTGGCGGGGGAGATGTCGGCGGCGACGTGACTGAGGACGCTGGCGACGAGGTCGCCGAGCTTGACGCGGTGGATGACCCGGGCACGGTTGACTCCGTTGTCGATGCGGGCCTGGACAATGGAGACTCGGCGAATCCAGCCGACGCTGTCGACGAAATACCTCCGGCCGATGCGGTTGACGCGACACATGTCGATGTTTACCAGGACACGATTGAAAACCGCATGGACACGTATTTCGAAGGCATCGGCGTGGAATGCCGGCCAATCGACCTTGGTTGCGAGTCGGACGAGGACTGCGACGACGGATTGAAATGCGTGGCTTGTGGATGTGTCTCGGAAGTCGACACCGCATCCTACCAGTTCAGCCCGGACGTCTATCGCGTCGCCACGATGGTCCTGCCGGACTCCGAGACACCGACCGGCTTTGATTTGAACGGGGACGGTGTGCCGGACAATAAGCTGGCGTGGGCAATTGACGCGTTTCCGGAGGGAACGCTGCGTTTCAACAGCATCCTTTCGGATTTCGTGCGGACCGGGGTGTTCAACCTGATGATTGAACTGCGTGGCCTTCCAGAGGATGGCTGCGGTCCGGTGTCGCTGGCGCTTCATCCGGCGACGTCAGACATTGACCTGGACGGTCTGCCCGATGGAGGCGACTTCCAGATTCGCCAGGACGGCTTCCGCTCCGACGGACTGGGACCGGTGGCTCAGATCAATTCCGGCGCCGTGGACGGAAACCTGCTGCGTTCCGGACCGGGCGTTGAACTGCCGTTGAAGGTGCCCCTGACGGACGGTACTGTACTGACTCTTCCGCTTGAAGGCTTCAGGGTCGAAATGTTGATACCTGGAACCCCGTCGGACAGCGCGCCCCGTTCGACTGCCCTCGCGCTGCGCGATGCCCCGCCCGATACGAACGCGATGATTGGTGGATATATCAGGTTGTCCCGTGTTGTCGACGAGATAAATGCCCAGGCGAAATCCTGCGCCTGCGCCGGAGTCAACCCCGATCTTCCCGTCGCATCCTTCAGGGTCGAGTCCGGGCTGGCCACGGCAAGCTGCGACCAGGCTATCAACACGACCCCGTGCGACTGGTCGGCGGACGGGCGTTTCTGTACCGCGCTGGATGCCGTGTGCCTGGCGGTTGGCATGATGGCCACCAACAAGGACGTGACCAGCGGCGTCACCAGAAATAACGAGGAAGAGGCCATCCCCGACGCCCTGTCACTGGCTCTTTACATGAACGTGACAC
>JAGOFO010000175.1:2344-4777 GCA_017997155.1 Myxococcota bacterium | reverse complement strand
ACAGGTTGCCGGAATCCTTCACGCCGGCGGATCGCTTGAAGAGTGACTCGACAAGGTCTCCGGCCTGGCCCAGCGCGCCTCCGATCAGGGACAGCGCCAGCAGCGGCAGCGGCGGATAGTCGATCCGAAGCAGCCAGGTCACCAGGAACGCCCCGCCCACGCTGCCGACCATTCCAGAAATCGAGCCGGCCCAGGTCTTGTTCGGGCTGATCAACGGGTACATCTTGCTTTTGCCGAACAGACGTCCGCCGAAATACGCGAGCGTGTCGTTCATCCACGTGATCATCGCCGCGACCAGGAGCGCCCAGCGCCCGCTTGCGACGACCGGGGCGGTGAATCCCTGTTCCGGCCTGAAAAGGCGAAGACAGAGGGCTCCGGCCAGTCCGACGTAGACGATTCCGGCCACAACCATGGCGGCGCGCCGTCCCGCAGACTCGATGGGAGCCGGGCTGAGCAGAACGACCATCAAGCCAATCATCCCGGCCAGGAACACTGCCTGGATGGCAATCATCCCGAACTGCTCGCCGTCCAGGAAGAACGACGCGGCCACCAGGGCCAGAGCGCCGGCCGCGGTGACCACCGAATCCAGAACCCGCCCCGCGGCAAGCCCCGCGAATTCCCAGGCCGCCCCGGTCACGAATACCGCCAGAATGATACCAAGCACCCAGAATGGGGCCAGCGCGACCGCTGCGATAATCGCACCGGCAAGAAGCAGACCTGTCAGTACTTTCTTAATCATCGGGCTGATTCGGCCTCCGTTTTGAAGAAACCAAGCTGTTTCAGTCGTCTGGCGGACATTATCGCGTGCCAGTCCCATCCCGTCGAGGACTGGAACGAACGCCTGTACGCCTCGATCGCGTCCGTTCGCTGTCCGGCGGCTTCATACATCACCGCAAGGTGATTCCAGCACTCCGGCAGGCCAACCGACATCGTGGGCACGTTCCACAGCACGGAGGCTTCCTTCTGGGCCGCCAGCGCCTTCTTTCTATCGCCGTAGACGTGCATGCCCCAGGCACGCGTCTCGAGATACCCCGGCCTGCTGGTGCCGGCAAGGGCAATCGCCGCCTTTATGTCGCGATCAAACGTCGGCCGCGCGAGGCGGTTCACCGACAACGAGTACGCGACCGTGTTGCGATAATGCGGATTCGTCGGATCAAGGTCGATCCTGGACTGCATGACGGTTGAGAACTCCTCGAAGTCTCCGGCCGCAGCCAGCATCTGAGCCCTGGTAAGCAGATAGACGTCGTCGCCACGCGCCACATCATCGATCAGACCAATGGCGAATCGCGCGAACCTGGACACTTCGGGGGCTGGCAGCTCAGGCCGGTCCAGCAGCAGTGAACCGGCTTCAAGCGCCACGGAAACGATATCGACCGGAATCCCACCCATCTCGAGGGCGCCCTGGAGCCACCCGATGGCGTCATCCACGCGCCCGTCGAGCAGCGCGGTCAGCGTGGCCGCGCGCACCATCTCCATCGTTTCCGTAATCGAGGGCTTCGACGCCATCGAATTCAGTCCGAAGAACGGCCCCGAGATCGCCCTGCGAAGGTCATCGAACCTGAGAGATACCCGCCCGCCGCAGCGTCCGTCCGTGAAAAGCCGTGCGACATTGGACGGGTACGAGTTATCTGCCGCGATGTAGTCCTTCACAAGCCCGTCGGTCAGCTTCGAACAGAACAGTTCCTTGTCCGACGCGGCCGCGTGGAAAGTATCCAGCAGATCGCGGGCGATCTGCGATTCCGGGAGCGCCGAGTCGAGGAACCAGATCGGATAGAGCGAGACCTCAATCGCGTCCGGAACCAGGCGCAGCGCGGCCCCGTCCCTTACCAGGTCCTTCGCCAGCGTCGTCACCAGGTCGAGCCGACCGCAACGCGCCGCGGATTCGACCAGCCCCGTCATTATGTGTGTCGGGTCACCGGCTTGCCTGGCAAGGTCCCGCGCGGTCGCAACCGCTCCGGCCGTATCGCCGGACTCGCACTGCACCTTGAAACGGTTGATCCCGAATTCGACCGGCTGCCTGTACGTGTCCTTGACCAGATCCAGGAATTCCCCGGCCTGGCCGAACCTGAACGACTCCACGAAAAGCTTGAACACTTCGGCATAGATCTCGCCCGGGAAGGCAAGACGCGCGACGATCTCGGCCGCCTTGCCAGCGGCATCCGGGGCTCCGGAGTCCAGCCTCTTCCGGATCGCTTCCAGGGCTATCCGCGAACTGGTCTGATTCAAGGCGCCCGCCTCGTCCCAGCCCCTGATCGCCACGTCGGTCTGTCCCGAGGCCTCGGCAACGGCCACCCGCAACGACGCCCTGACGATGCGATCGTCGGTCAGCGCGTCGACAGCCTCGTTTTTCAACGGGTTCTGCCCACCGGACATCGCCCGGGACTGAACGGCAATCCTGGCGGCCTGCGACATGTCGTCGAGCTTCGATTTCTC
>JAGOFO010000175.1:0-2244 GCA_017997155.1 Myxococcota bacterium | reverse complement strand
TGACGATGCGATCGTCGGTCAGCGCGTCGACAGCCTCGTTTTTCAACGGGTTCTGCCCACCGGACATCGCCCGGGACTGAACGGCAATCCTGGCGGCCTGCGACATGTCGTCGAGCTTCGATTTCTCGACGGCCAGGAAGCGCATCGCATGGTCAGCCGCTTCCTTCCATCTGCCGCAGGAATGAAGGATGCCAGCAACCGCCAGCAGATCCGGGCCGGAGGTCGGAACACAGTCCACCTTGCCGGCGGCGGGCGCGCACATCCGCGCCAGCGCCTTGCGCATCGTGGCTTCATCGCCATCAACACACGCGGCGTACAGGGCGGTCTGCGCGAACGCCGCTCCACGCCTTTCCAGCGCCGCTGCCGCCAGCGAACCGGCCCTGCCCCGCAACGCCTCGGCACGAACCCAATCGGAGATGTCCGGGCGACCCTCTGCATCGGAAATCGCCGAGACCGAACGTATTCCTTCCAGAATCCCGAATACACGCGCCCTGCCCGCGGGCGAATTCGCCTTTCCGTCCCGCGCGGCCTCGACGGACCCCAGCGTCAAGGCAAACCATGACGGCATCGCCGCCACGCCCGACGCAACGCTTTCAAGAATCCCGGCCAGTTCGTCACTGGATGCGGCCCCCGCGGCAAGGAATTTGACCACGTCGGACGCCCATGGCTGGTCTATCTCTCCGGCAATCTGCGGCGCCAGCAGCCTGAACTGGGCCAGGGCGGCTTCGTTCTGTCCAGCCAGCCAGAGTGTCCTGGCCTGGAAACCGCGAAACATCGGCGCCATCGTTTCGTCCGGAATCTCCCGGCCTTTCTGGATCGCGACACGGTAATCCCCTGATGAAAGGGCCACCGCCATCGTTGTCTGCAGTGCAAGTCCCTTGTCTTTCGAAACGGCAACGTATCTGGTCAGCACCGAGGCCGCGTCATCCGGGCGGTCGCGATCGACATACATCGTGTAGGCGACGACCAGTTGATTTGCATTCAACTCAGCCAGTTGCTTGTCGGTGAGACTCTTGAATACCTTGTCAGCAAGCTCGAATTCGCCCTGCGACAAAAGCAGGTTCATCACCATGAAGCGATCGGCGCGCATCGAGGACAACGCCGCATCCATCGCGGCCCTGCCCTGCTTCCTGTCACCGGCTCCGAACGCCGCGTCGGTCAACAGCATGGCCCGCAACCACTCGTCCTGGATAACGCCGGCCGCCACCAGCTTGCCGACCATGCGCTGCCAGCGCTCGTTGCCGGCCATCACGCGAAGCTGCTTTGACGAGTCAAGCAGAGCAGTCACTGCCTCTTCGCCAAGCGCATCGGCCTTTTCGACGACCTTGAAGGCGTCATCGATTCCGTACTCGAGCATCGTCAGCAGCACCAGCCCTGGAAGGCCCTCGCGCGATGTCTGCGAGTACGCCCCGGAGTTGATCCGTCCGACCAGCCCCTTCACATCAAGGGTCATTCCCGAAGCCCTCAGCATCGCGGCGGCACGGACGCACTGATCGCCCGAAAACGTGACATTGAACGCGCAGACAGCCTCGGCTGCCTCCATCGCTCCCGATGCGTCATGCAACTGACACTGGTACTGGACGATTGACAGCAGTATCGGACCCAACCCCGACGCGGGCACCGCGTTCTTGAGGCGCCGCGCCAGTTCGAGGGCGACGTCGGGCCGGCCGGAGTCCGCCAGCAGCGAAAGCGTGTCGCTGAATTCGGCGAAGTCGTTCACCGCCACCCCGTTCAAGGGGTCTATCGAGATCTCATTTGCCCGGCCCAGCCTGCGAAGAGTGTCGACCCAGCTGTGGTAAAGCGTGGCCCTGGTTGACGCGGACTCATCCTTGATTCCCTTGTCGAACCACTTCAACGCACCGGTCAACTCGCCCAGCCGCGAAAACTCCAGTGCCACGGAAAGGATCAGCAGGGTCCTGAGCGACGAACCGCTGATCGCGCGCTCAAACAGCGCGTCGGCGGCAGCCCTGTCTCCACGCGACAAGGCGATGCGCCCCTTGATCAGCGGGCCGCGGCCCGTGGCGTCGTTGGGGAACGCTTTCGCGGCGACATCCACCGTGCGCTCGGCCAGTTCCAGGAACCCGCCCTGAAGCAGCGCGTCAGCCAGGACGAAGTATCCGACCTCGTCGGACACCGGTCCGCGCAGGAAAATGTCTATGTACCGCGCCACGCACTCCGGGTCGCCGGCCTTCAGACACTCGTTGCCCACGGCGTACGCCTGGGCCGGCGGCATCCTTTCAAAAC
>JAGOFO010000174.1 GCA_017997155.1 Myxococcota bacterium | reverse complement strand
CCCTTCGCAAAGGGGCCTTCCATCCTGTCCAGCAGCCTTCGCAAAGCTTTCATCAGCCTTCCTTCCGTATGGTTTCGAGCACCGACCTTAGGGCTGGGCCATAGTCGTTCTTGCCGGGACAGACGAGGGTGCACAGCGCGAGGTCTTCCTCGATCAGTTCGAGAGCGCCCAGTTCCGCCGCCCATTCGGCGTTTCCGGCCATCAGCGCCCGGCAGAGCTCGGTGGCCATCATGTCCAGAGGCATCACGCGCTCATAGACGCCGAACGGCATCACCGCGCGTGGACTGCCGTTGGTCGCTGTGTCGAAGCGCAGACTTCGTTCCCCGGCCAGCTTTGAAAGAAAGATAGGCAGGATACTGAAGCGTTTCAGACCAGGACTGAGCCAGCCCAGGAAGTCGCGCCCGGTCTCCTCGGGTATTGCGCAGACCTGGTTGTGAAAGAACCCTACGAACGTCTGCGGAAGATCGGAGATGCTGCGACCAAAGAGGACCGAACCCGAGATAACGCGGTTCTCGCCATGTCTGAGGCGGCCCGTCAGCAGCGGGCCCAGTTCGACCCCAACCCTGGTGATCCAGACGATCGGCTCGGCGACGGAAGGGCCACCGACTCCGATCACACGCTCAAGGCAGGGTCTGCCTGTCTGCAGAAGCACTCCGAGCGCGATGACATCCTGATAACCGATGTGCCATCTGGGGGCTTCGACCGACGCCGGACTGACCATATGAATGTGAGTGCCGGGAAGGCCGGCCGGGTGCGGGCCGGAAAAACTGTGCGTCCGGACACCGGGAACGTCGGTCGCCCCGGTCAGGTTGAAACCTGATGAGACGCAGGCGTAAACGGGATGTCCACCGGCCAGAAGCACCAGGGCCGTCAGGCCGGTCTTGAACGCATCCACATGCCGCGATATCGCGATCGCCGGGTCGGGCGCCAGCGGATTGGTGTCGATGGCGGTAACGAAGATCGGGCATGCCGGGGCACCCGCAGGCGGCACAGTGCCGAAGGGACGCTCGCGCAGGGCGGGCCACGTCCCGGCCTGGAGCATCAGCCGACGAACGTCGTCGCCGGACCATTTCGCTACCGTTTCGCCTCGCCATGCCGGAAAATCGGCGCACTCATCGGATCCATCCAGCTTTACGACAACGGATTGCACGGCCCTGCGGTCACCGCGGTGGATGGCGCTCACCTCGCCGGTTCCGGGCGATGTGAATATCACTCCCGGATTGCGGCGATCCTCGAAGATCGGTTCGCCAGCCTTGACCCTTGTCCCCACCTCGACCAGCGGCCTCGCGGCCACGCCGATCCAGTCGTCGGGCATCAGGGCGACACTCCTGACCTCCGGGCCGTCCGTCAAAGCGCCGCCACCACCGGTCAATGGCAGATCAAGGCCCTTTCTGACCGCATGCCGCATCGGTTCGTCAGTCCGCGTTTTCACGGTGACACCCAGTTTGTGTATAGCTGGTCTTGCTTCAAAACAAATCGCAGTAGAGTACGCATATTTCCGCACGAATCAACCAAGGCGACAAGTGCGGGTCAGGATTGTTCAGTGCACTCGGGCAATTCAACGCGCGTCGGCGAATGTATCGGTTATCCAGCCGTCAATTGCCGGACGGCTTCAGTCCGCGGTTTTCAAGCAGCGGTTCCACAACAGGATCGCGGCCACGGAAGTTTCTGTACATCTGGCCTGCCTCGAGCGTGCCGCCGCGCTCAAGGATGTTTGTCCTGAAAGACGTGGCGACCTGGCGGTTGAACAGATCCCCTGTCTCCTTGAACGCCTCGAACGCGTCCGCGTCGAGGACCTCGGACCAGATGTAGCTGTAGTAACCGGCCGAGTAACTGCCGCCGCCGCCGAAGATGTGGTTGAAGTAGGTGCTGCGGTATCTGGGGATGATCTGCGTCGGCATGCCCATCTTTTTCAGGACATCTGCCTCGAAGTCGGCCGCGTTTCCAAATTCCGCGGTCGTCGCGCGGTGCCATTCCATGTCCAGCTTCGACGCGGCCAGGTACTCTACGGTGGCGAAACCCTGGTTGTGGCGTCCCGCTGCCTGGATGCGCTCGACCAGGTCGGCCGGGATGACCTCGCCCGTCTTGTAGTGGCGCGCGTACAGGGCGAGCATCTCCGGTTCGAATACCCAGTTTTCCATCACCTGGGAAGGCAGCTCCACGAAATCGCGAGGCACGCCACCCAGAAAGCGGTGAGGAACCCGCGCAAGCAGCGAGTGAATTCCGTGTCCGAGTTCGTGGAAAAGGGTCTCGACTTCGTCAGGCGACAGAAGCGCCGGTGCGTCGCCCGACGGACGGGTGAAATTGCCCACGTTGACGACGATCGGCCTGACATCCACGCCGTCGACGATCTCCTGTGAACGGTAGCGGCTGGACCATGCGCCGACCCTCTTTCCGGGTCTCGGGTGGTAGTCTCCAAGGAACAGGCCCAGGAACGAACCATCCGCATCGCGGACTTCCCATGCCAGGACGTCGGGATGGTACAGATCAAGACCGGAAACCGGCGTGAACTGGATACCGTAAAGCCTGCGAGCCAGTTCGAATGCCCCGGCAAGCGCGTTGTCCAGCGTGAAATACTGCCGCAGGGTGCCGGCGTCCAGACCGTACTTGCGCGCCCTTACCTGTTCGGCCCAGTAGTGCCAGTCCCACGGCATGAATGGCCCCTTGTGGCCTGCCTTCATTGCCTCGGCGGTGTATTCCTCCGCCTCGACCCTGGCGACATCGAGAGCCGGCTTCCAGAGCCGATCAAGAAGTCCATCGACCTCGGCGGGCGTCTTCGCCATCCTTTCCTCAAGCACGAAATCGGCCCAGGACGCGTATCCAAGCAGCTTCGCCTTCTCAAGCCTCAGCGTCGCGATCCTGGCGATTATCCCGTTGTTGTCGTATTCGTTGCCGCGGTCGCAGCGGCTGGAGTATGCCTGGATCACCTTCTGTCTCAGATCCCTTCTGGTGGACTGCTGGACAAACGGCCACATGCTCGGATATGACAGGTTCACCAGCCACTTCCCAGGCATTCCGGCCTTTTCTGCCGCGGCGGCAGCCGCCTCGACCGTTGAGGGCTCCAGGCCCGCCAGGTCATCGGGACCTTCCAGAGTCAGCGTGAACGCGTTCGTTTCGGCCAGCAGGTTGTCCCCGAACTTCAGGCCCAGAACGGAGAGCTCCTGGTTGATCTCGCGCAGTCTGGCCTGTGAAGCGTCGTCGAGCGCTGCGCCGGAACGGATGAACCCCTTGCGGATCTCCTCGACCAGGCGAATCGACACCGGGTCAAGCCCCAGCCGCTCCCTGTCATTGAAGACAGCTTCCACGCGCTTGAACAGGTCCCGGTTCAAAAAGATGTCGTCCTCCAGAGCGGTCGTCAGCGGGGCGACCTCGCGCATGACGGCCTGGAGTTCGGGGGTGGTTTCCGCGGACGACAGGTTATAGAGAACCAGCTCGACCTTTTCGAGCAGACGGCCCGACATGTCCAGAGCCTTGATAGTGTTTTGAAACGTCGGCGCCTCGGTGTTTCCGGCGATAGCCGCGATCTCGGCCCGCTGCGCCTCTATTCCCGCCTTCACCGCCGGCAGGAAGTGACCTGTCTTTATTCGTGAAAAAGGAGGCAGCCCAAAGCGGCCGCCCCACTCCTCCAGCAGCGGATTCGAATCGGACTTCGTCGCGACGACGCTGTCATCTGCCTTCTGTACCAACGGAGCCTCCTTGATACTGGCCGGCGCGCAGGCCGATAGAGTGGTCGCGGCGATCGCCAGGGTTGTCAGCGTTACCAGGCGGGACATCGAAAACCTCCGTGTGTTCGAGGTGCGTCCGTCGGACAGGCCGTGCGGACGCGGACTGTTGAGCTAAACCGATCAGGCGCCTTGAGTCAACCAGAAGTGACAGGGACAGGGATTGTGCTTGTGACTCGCTGCGATACCGGGTAATCCTGTTGACACGGCTTTCGTTGGGAATGACATTAGCAGGCCGGACAAGGAACCGAATCGGAGGTGTGAGAATGGACGGCTGGCCAGCCGGAATCGACGTGGCGTTAACGGTTTGCGACCTTGAAGGCAGGATCGTTGATATGAACGATAAGTCGGCGAGGACTTTCGAAAAATACGGTGGAGTCGACCTGATTGGCGCCAGTCTCCTTGACTGCCATCCGGAACCAGCGCGATCAAAGCTTCTGGATCTGCTCGCTCGCCCGCGGACGAACGCCTACACGATCGAAAAGAATGGTGTCAGGAAGCTGATCTATCAGACTCCGTGGTTCCAGGACGGTGTGCCTGCCGGCCTGGTCGAGATGTCCCTGGAACTCCCGCCGGACATGCCGCATCATGTCCGCTTGAGTCAGCAGGACCCGATTGATAGAATCCGCCATTCGGAACGGAATCGTTCAAGATGAGAAGACAAATCCAGGTACTGGCCGTGGCCTGTGTGGCAGTCCTTTGCGCATGTTCGGACAGACTGGCCGAACTTGGTGATCTGTCCATGCTTGGCGATTGCGAGCTGCCACCCGAGTTTCTGGTAGTCGATATCGACGACGTGTTGAACACATCCGATGCCGACGCGTGCCAGTGGACCGACAGTTACATCATGTTCCGAAGCACGGTCAACGTGGTCAACGTGGTCGCCCAAACCACGGAATGCCCATGGGACTGCGCATGCTGCAACTGCGCCTCGGCCGACCTCGGTTTCGGCAGCCCCGACACCGGGGAAGCCGGAATCACCTTCATCAACAGCACGGGCAAAAGCGTCTGGTGCGAGGGATCCAACTGCGGAATCTTCTGCTACGGCATGCATCCGGG
>JAGOFO010000025.1 GCA_017997155.1 Myxococcota bacterium | reverse complement strand
ACCTTGTCGCCAGCAACGAGAGATTCCTTCATCACGTCAAGGATCGTCTCGACGATGGCCGACGCTTCCTTCTTGGAAAAACCGCCCAGCCTCTCGTAAACGCCTTCAACTATATCTGCCTTAGTCATCGTTTCCCCCAATGGCCACTAGGCCGTGGCGCCCACAGTCTGCTTGACGATCTGGGTGAATCCCGTGGGATCGCTCACGGCGATGTCCGCGAGTACCTTGCGATCGAGGTCAACACCATTCAGCTTCAGCGCATGCATAAGATCCGAGTAACGCGTGCCGTTCAGCCGGCAGGCTGCGTTGATTCTGGCGATCCACAGCGCACGGTAATTGCGCTTGTTCTGCTTGCGGTGAGCGAACGCGAATGCGAGGCTGCGTTCAACCTGCTCGACCGCGTGGCGATACGCGGTCCGCCTTCTCTCTCTGTAACCGGCGGCCAGCTTCAGGACTCTGTTGTGCCGCTGGCGCCGCTTAAATCCACGTTTGACTCGTGCCATTTCTAAGTACCCTCCAAATCAGATCCCGGGCAGCAGCCGCCGGACCTTCTTCATGTCGGACGCGGCAACCAGCGTGCCCTGACGCAGGTTCCGCTTACGCTTGTGTTCCTTCTTGGTCAGGATGTGGCTCTTGAAGGCCTTCGCCCTCTTCACATGGCCGGAGGCGGTGACGCCGAGGCGCTTCGCGGCGGCCCTGTTAGTCTTCATCTTTGGCATCTTGGTTCTCCGATTCCCGGTCCTTTCCGGCGTCCTTTACAACGCCCTTGGACGCAAAGTACATCGCCAGAATACGGTGTTCCATCCTGGGCGGCCGTTCAAGCACGGCCACATCCAGCAGATCCGCGGCGACCTTTTCCATCACGTGATATCCGAGTTCGGCGAATTGAACTTCGCGTCCCTTGAAGAACATCACGAACTTAACCTTGTTACCCTCGCCAAGGAACCGCCTGGCCTGGCTTACCTTGGTCTGAAGGTCGTGATCGTCCGTCTTGTAGCGGATCTTCACTTCCTTCAACACGACCTGCACCTGGCGTTTGCGCGCCTCGGCCTGTCGCTTCTTCTTCTGGTACTTGAACTTGCCGTAGTCCATTACCCGGCAAACAGGCGGTTTCGATTCGGGAGCCACCTCGACAAGGTCGAGCCCCTCCTCTTCGGCGATTTCAAGTGCCTGTGTCAGTGGAACAATGCCGAGTTGGGCGCCATCCGCGCCGATCAGCCTCACCTCGCGGGCCCTGATTCGGCGATTGATTCGGGCTTCCTTTTCGGCGGACTGCTGCTGCTGTTGCGGCTGCGGTTGTTGTTGTCCCTGCTGGATCACGTCACCTCAGAAATCTTCGGGGTCTGGCGTCACAAGGGCCGATCAGCCAAATTCATCGGTCGTCGACACCGTCTGGTAGGCACGGGCGGGATTGAACCGCCGACATCTACCGTGTCAAGGTAGCGCTCTCCCACTGAGCTACGCGCCTAACGCAAAAGCGACGAACATCTTACGTGAAACCGCAATCCTGTCAAGCGAAAATTCGACGTGGCGGCAGGGGATTTTTTGCCCTTGAACATACACGCGCGCGTTACGCGTTCAATACACGCGCAAAACGTTTGACCATGTCTGATCTTTAATGTTAACTATACCCCGCCAAGACGGATATTTGTCCGTACGTTTATCTTCTGGTTTCCAGTGGAGCCGGCGTCCCGTCGCCGGTCCAAGGAGGGTCGGGTGATGTTGAACCGGCTGTTTCGTAAGCGGTGGATAGTATGTCCTCCGTTGCTGCTCACCTTCATCTGTTCGCTTGCGTGGTTTCCGCGTGTCGCTCTGCCTCAGACGGCGGGCGGATCGTCTTCCATTGTTCTGGTTATTCCTCCTGGATACACCAGTGACGTGCCGGCCAGCGTCGCGAACACGATTGAGCAGAACATGAAGGCCCTTCTGGGGATCGACAGCAAGCTCAGCCTGTTGTTCTCTGACGTCAGGGATCCAGGCGCCGGCTTCGAGCTTCCGGCTGCTCCGCAACCACCGGCCGAAGCTACATTGAAACCGATCCCCGAGAACCCGAAGCTGAAGCAGGTTCTGGCCTCTCTGGACAAGGCCCGCGAACTGGTCCAGAAGAAGTCCTGGGAATCCGCGCTCAGTCGTCTGATGACGATCAAAAACAGCCTCTCGGGAATGGTCGCCGACACCCCGGACATCTCGGCGCTGATCGAGGCGCATGAGTTGATCGCTGTCGCGTTCATCAGCGGTGGCTACAACGAGGAAGGCGCTTCCGCGATGAAGGCTCTGCTGACGATTAACCCGGACTATACCGGCGCCAATCGTTCCGAAAGGGTCCAGGCTGCCGCCGCCCGCAACCGTGACAGGCTTGCCGATGGTGGCGTGCTGAACATCCGGGTCAAGCCGGATGATGCCGTCGTTTATGTGGATGGTCGTCTGATCGGCTCCGGCAGCCAGACGATCACCGGACTCAAGCGCGGAAAGCACTTTGTCCGCGTCACCGGCGAGACATCGTTCCCAGCCGGTGGATCGGTGACGGTCGACGCCGCTGGAAACAGCACTTCCGTCAGCTACAATCTGAAGTCCCGCGTTGAGCAGCCGAAGCCGGTTGCGGCGCCTGTGATCAAGGCTGGGCCGCGTCCCCTTATCTGGTACGCGAAGACGGGTCTTTACGATCAGCCCGCATTCCCGTCGGACGTCAAAAACGAGGCTTCGGCGGTGTTTGCCGATCACGTTCTGTTCATGTTCTACGCCAGGTCCGAGGACAGGTTCCACGTCGGCGCCTTTGTCGCCAGCGGCCTCACCGGAACGCTGACCGCAGTCGAACCGGCGGTGGTCAACCTCGATCTTGGCAACCTTTACGTTGAACTGCTCGGTCTCGAGACCAGAATTCAAAAGGTCGTGGCGGATCCGTCGACGGGAACCGTGGTTACAGCCCAGCCGCCGATCTACCGCATGGTTCAGGCAAAGCCGAAACCGGTGCCCGTGGCGGCCCCTGAACCGGCCCCCGCGCCGACCCAGCCGACGCCTGTTGCCGCCGCAACCCCGGCTCCAGCCCCGGCCCCGGCCCCGGCCCCGGCTGGTCAGCCTGTCGCGCCGGCCCCGTCGGGAGTCCCGGAAGACTTCCCGATGGATATCCCGTCCGATTTCCCGGTTGATGACGGTGGATACGCTCAGCCTGCCGGCACGCAGTACGTGACCGAGGAAGTGGTCGACACGAAGGAAGAGAAGCCAGTCTACAAGCAGTGGTGGCTGTGGACCATAGTCGGGATCGTCGTGGCAGGCGCGGCCGCCGGTACGGCCGCGGGCGTCATCCTGAGCGATGACTCCGCTTCGACCGTCAACGGCGGGATAAGCTGGTAGGAGGAATGACAATGAAGAAGATTTCCATATTGCTTTGCGGGCTCGCTGCTGTGTGGCTGGCTGGAATGGTCGGTTGCGACGACGGCGGCGATCCGTCGATCCTTCAGCTGAAGGTCAAGGCCGTGCCTGCCGAGGTCACTTACGGTGGCGCAAGCACGGATCCAAAGGCGAATGCCTATTCCTCCAGGGTAACAATCACTGGTCCGGGCATGGACGACGTCGTCCAGGACTATCAGCTCGGGATTGGTGGGAGTGGAACCGGCAAACTGCCCGATTTTCCCGAGGGCTATGATCGACAGGTGACGTTCGAGTTCCTGGGCGCTCCCGATCCGCTCGCGAATGGGGCTCAGAAGGTCATCAGCCGTGGACGTACCTCGTCACTCGATCTGTGGCGTGGTGAACGCGCATTGCCTTTGAATCTGTTTGTTGCTCCGGTCAATGCGATGGTTCCGCCGACACAGGTCGACTCGAACACCGGCGTCGTGACGCAGTCCGTCCCGGTCAACGCGAATCGCGTGGGCGCGTCGTTCACGGAACTCGATGACGGCAGGATCCTGATTTGCGGCGGCGCCCGGGTGAAGGCTGATGCAAAAACCTGGTACCTGTCGACCGACCTGTACGAACTCAGCAACGTCTGTGAGTTCTACAACCCCCGCAATGGTGAGTTTTCCGAACTGACGACCAGGATGGGCGTGAAGCGTGCCTATCATCAGGCCATCAAACTCGGCAGCCCCAACAATCCCGATGGGCGTGTCGTTCTGTTCAGCGGTTACTCCCTGCCTGACGGCGGCGTTGTCGGCCCGACTCCAAGCGTCGAGATCTTCAACCCCGAGACCAACACGTTCATTACAGCGCCGAGTCCGTTGCCTGGCAATGCGGGCCGCGCGCTGTTCACCGCCGATCTGATCAATCCCGATGAGGATTACATCGCGGTCTTTGGCGGAGTCTCCAATTTCAAGTCGGCTGGCGGGACCTGGGACATCTTCTGGGTGACCGAGGGCGACATCAAGCTCTTGGCGCACGGTTTCATGTCTCCGGCAGGATCGAGCACGGGGGCGACGATCCGCTATAACCATTCGATGGTGAAGGTGTCCGGTTTTGCGGACGAACTGACACAGAAGGCCGGTTACCAGGCGTACCTGCTGATCGGCGGCGAGAACGAGTCCGGTATCGTTGGCACGATTGAACCCTTCGTCATCCTCTGCCCGAGCCGCTCACAGTGCAGCATTCAACGGCAGGACGCGCTGGTCATTCCGATTCAGAACAGTGGACGCACGCTGGCGACATCGATTTACGATCGCAAGCACAACATCGTCTGGATCGCCGGCGGATTCAAGGATCGCGGTCTGGTCAACCCGATCGATCGCGTCGAGGCCTACCGGGTTTCCAAGGCGAATTTCGCGAAGAAGGGCGATGGCACGTCGGCTGATGAACACCTCAAACTGAGCAGTGCCCGCGGCGGTATGGCCGTGGCCGAGATGAGCAACGGCGAATTCCTGTTCACTGGTGGCTCGGATGGCACCAACCGGGTTACGGCCATCGAGGCCTTCGGCGAGGCGCCTTACGTTTACGAAGGTCAGACTGTCCAGATCCCCGCCTTCGTGAAGGACTTCCCGGTCATGGAAACGCCGCGCGCCGGCCACGTGTCGATCGTCGACCAGACTGGACGCGTTCTGCTGATGGGTGGCGTCTCGACAACGAACGGCAGCCCGGATCCGATGATGTACAACCCCGCTGACTGACCTGTTCCTGTCCTTCGTGCGGGCGGTGCCCGAATCTGATTCAATCAGTCGAGGTCGTGATGAACAGTATCAACCCTCTGATCTTTCGTGAATACGACATACGCGGACTTGTGGGATCCGACCTGGATGATCGGACCGTCGATCTGATCGGGCGGGCCTTTGGAACCTGGCTGAGGCGCGGGGGCGCGCGGCGTGCCGTTGTCGGTGGCGACTGCCGCAACTCCTCGCCCGAGTTCGTCAAGCTGGTCTCGGATGCCTTGAACAGGTGCGGCGTGGATGTAATAGACCTGGGCATGGTCACCACGCCGTTGACTTACTTCGCCATGCATTTCCTGGATGTCGGTGCCGCAGTGATGGTGACCGGAAGTCACAACCCCAAGGAGTTCAACGGGTTGAAACTCTGCGCCGGCAAGTCGTCCGTCTTCGGCGAACAGATCCAGCAGATTCGGCGGATAGCCGAGTCAGGGGATTTTGCCGTCGGGAACGGTAGCAGGCGCACGTATGACATCGTGCCGGATTATATCGACCGGATCGTGTCCGACTGCCGCGTCAAGCCGGACAACGGACTGACCGTGGTGGTGGACGCAGGCAATGGAACCGGTGGACTGACGGCGGTTCCCCTGCTGGAGCGGCTCGGGTGCAGGGTGATCAAACTGTATTGTGACCCGGATGGTGATTTTCCGAATCATCATCCAGACCCGACCGTGGTCGAGAACCTGGCGGACCTTCAGCAGGCGGTCGTTGCCAATGGCGCGGACGTCGGTTTTGGATTCGACGGGGACGCGGACAGGATCGGCGTGGTTACCGAGGACGGCGGGATCGTTTTTGGCGACATGATTCTTTTGACCCTGGCGCTGGATCTGCTGAACGAGCTTCCTGGCGCCGAGATCGTGTCCGAGGTGAAGGCGAGTCACCTGCTTTACAGCGAGATTGAGAAGGCGGGGGGCCGGCCCGTGATGTACAAGGTCGGACACTCGCTGATCAAGGCCAGGATGGCCGAAACGAATGTGCCGCTGGGCGGCGAGATATCCGGGCACATGTTTTTCAAGTACCGCTGGTATGGGTTTGACGACGCGGTCTATGCCGCGACCCGCTACCTTGAGATCCTGGTCAAGTCCAGCGGCAAGGCGTCGGCGCTTCTGAAGGACGTTCCTCCGACGTTCGCGACTCCCGAGATGCGACTGGATTGTCCGGACGAATTGAAGGTGCCGGTTGTCGAGTCGTTGAAGGAACATTATCTGTCGCTGGGACATCGCGTGGTCACGATCGATGGCGCGCGGGTCTCGTTCGACGATGGCTGGGGTCTTGTGCGGCCGTCGAACACGCAGCCTGTCCTGGTGTTGCGCTTCGAGGCCGACAGCGCGTCATCCCTTGACTGCATCCGGGACGAAATGATGGATCGCGCGCGCGCGATGGTCGAATCCTTTTCACGTCACTGATAATTCTTTCAGAGTTCGTCCAGAACCTTTTGAAGCGCGTCGGCAGTCGGTCCCCCGACGCGGGATCCGGCAAGCCTGCCGATCGTCTTTCCGGCAAGGAAGGCAATCTGGCTTGGACTGTGGACTTCGTGAAGCAGACCGCGCGCGATCGACGGTCTGAGATAGAACTTCGCATAACAGCGGAAAAGGAAGCGACGGACCTCGGCCTGGGTCATGCCGTCGGGCGTGAACGGAATACCGCCTTCGTTCGGCGACAGCATGCCGTAATCCATGGATGTCAGCTTGCCGGCCGCCTTCAGCTCGTCGAAGAACGACGTGCCGGGAAGCGGCAGATAGACCATGAACGATGCGCGGTCAATCGGCAGCGACGCCGCGTATCTGATGGTCTGCTCGATGTCATCGCGCGTCTCGCCGGGCACGCCTATGATGAAGTTGCCGGTAAGCCTGATCCGGGAGTTCGCCTTGATCTCGTGGAGCAGGTGCTCCATCTTTTCCTTCGTGATGCGGCGATTCATCCGATCCAGGGTCTTCTGGCTGCCGGATTCGATACCGATCGTGGCCGATCGACATCCGGTGCGTTCGAACAGTCTGACCAGGTCGGCGTCCAGATGGTCCAGGCGCAAGCCGTTCGGGAAGGAAATGAATATCTTCAGATTGCGTCGAAGGATCTGCTCGCATACTCCCTCGGCGTGACTGCGATGCCAGTTGAAGTTGTCGTCCAGAATCTGAATCTCGCGCACGCCGTGGCGTTTGTGCAGGTATTCCATCTCGTCGACGACGGCCTCTGGCGAGCGCAGCCTAATCTTGGTGCCGGCCAGATGCGCGCCGCAGAAACCGCAGCGGCATGGACATCCGCGCGAGGTGATGATCGGAACGACGGGAAGCGCGTCGACGAACGCGCCGATCGGGCTGTCGGGATAACGGGACGGCCCGATAAGATCCCATGCCGGCATCGGCAGGTCATCGAGAACCTCGGGGTTTCTGGATGGGCCGCGAGCGAATCCGTCACCAACCCTTCTGACCAGGTTCGGAATGTCCGCAAGAACGTCATCCGCGGGGATTCCGCCTTCCGGCAGGGCGTCGAGCGCTGAAGTCAGGGCCGAAACACAGAGTTCGCCCTCGGAAACCACTGCCCAGGTAAACGACGGTTCCTCGCTCAGGGCTTCTTCCGCAAGCGGGCTGGCGTGACGTCCGCCCAGCAGGACAGGCGTGCCGGGATGCATCCTGGCGGCGATTCGGGCAGCGGCGCGCGTGATCGGATAACCCGAGGAGTAGGCCTGGAAGCCGATCAGGCCCCATGAATGGCGGCCGATCGTCTCGACAAGCTGCTTCGTGCCGCACCCGTTCTGCGCCGCGTCGAAAACCGTTACTTCCCATCCCGAACGTCTGGCTACCGCGGCGAGGTACCCCAGGCCGAGATTCGGAGATCTGGTTGCGGTCCGCTCGGCGCTGACGAGCAGAATTCGTCTGGGTTTTCCGGAACAGGACTCTTTCACTGCAGATGATCCCCCGAGACGCCGCCGGAGCGGCGCAATGAGTATAGGTCTGAAGGAATCCTTTTGAAAGTGGCTGCTTCTCTTTCGACTTGATGGATTTGTGTTAATGGCGCCGGAAACATTGTAACATCTTGGTCCGTTGCTTCTTTCCAACTCCGTGGAGGTTTTAATGCGCCGTCTATTTCCCGTTTTGGCAGTGTTCTTGATTGCGGGCTGCGGTTCGTCCAGTTCGAACCAGGATGTGGTGTCCGATGTTGTCCAGGACGTGGCCGGTGACGACGGCCAGACCGCCGATGTCGAGTCGGACCAGGGGCATGACACGGCCCTGCAGGACGTTATCGCGGACACGGAACCCGGCGATACAGCCATCGAGGATGGACAAGACGATTCGGCTCAGGATACCGGCGCGGACACCGCCGAGGACGCGACCCCTGATTTCGATTCGATCGAGCAGCCGTACCCGCCGCGGGCATTGCCTTTCGAGTTCACTCGTCCAGCCGAGGGTGAACCGATCCCGGCTGCCGATGTCACCGCTTTCACTCAGGACATCGCCGACGCATACAAGACCACCGGTTTCTTCAGGTGGCTGTTGCGCACCAGCACCGGAGTCGACCACTCGATCGATTCGGACGACTATCTGGCCTGGCACAACGACATCCAGGCGGTGAAGGACGGCAACACGGTCATCTTCAAGCATCAGGGCGGCGAGCACAACATGTGGATTCCCGGCTCGATGGTGCTGACCTCCGTTGCCAACGGTTATCTTTTGACCGGCGACTGGGAGATGGCCAGGCTGACAGAGCAGTACTGCAAGGGGTTGACTGCCGTGGTCAAGGGGTTCATCTACGACGAGAACGACCCGGCTCCGTGGCTGATGGCTCGCGCGATCTTCCCGATGGATCAGGATTTCACGCTCGACACTGAGTTCTGGAAGGACGACGGGCGCCGCAAGGTCGTGGAGTTCCACGAGATGTACCACAACGAGGACGGCTGGAACGCCCACACGTTCGCGTGGCCGACCAACCCCGCGTGGGGCTCCATCTACATCACAAACATGCGCAGCAAGGATGACGTTCGTTCCATCTCCCGTACCTCGACCTGGCTGCCCTACGTGGTTTCGGACGCGAAGGACGAGTGGGTCAAGACTGCGTGCCAGGAGACTCTCGACACGATGAAGGCCTTCCACAAGGACATCGTGGACAACGAGTATTTCATCAGGACCAAGGGGCCGGACGGCGTGGCCTACCGTATCCCGTGCGAGGATCAGGACCTTGGCAGCTATGCCTGTTATATCGGTGTCGACCCGCGCAGCGAGTGCTGCGCGCGCCTGTCCGCAGACATGATCGCCTACGGTGAACGAAAAACGAACGAGTGTGGTTCCTGCACTGGCAGCGTCTACGACCAGTTCGCCTCGGTCGCGCACTACTACAACATTCCGATCATCTGGGACTACCACATGGCCGGCGTCGGCACGTCGCTGGTCAACAGGCAGTACCGCGACGCGTGGTATGCCCTTGTCGGTCTTGCCGAAAGGATCGATTCCTACATGCATCCCAAGGCCGACGAGCCCGGCACCGACGATCCCCGCTGGGGTAGCGACATGGCCGTCCTGCTGGTTCAGGCCGCGTCCATGGGTTTGCCCTTGACCGCCGCAGAAGCCCGCCATGTTCAGTCGTACTTCAGCACGGCCGCGGATGAGTATCGTGCCTGGCCGAACTGGGATCCGTGGGCCGAGACGGTTCCGGCCGGCGTGTTCTCGCTGCGCCCGAGCCGCACCAACCAGGGTATCGAGGTCGAGGCCTTCGCGATCCTGATGGAATACTGCAACAGCCCCTTCAAGAATCCGGCCGGCGCCGCTTTTGTCGACTGCGAGGTTCTGGCCGATCCCGCGAACTGGTGAGACCAGTCTCCCGTCAGTTGTTCATCTTGTTTGCAGGCAGATCGAAGACGGAACTATCAGTGGCCGCAACCGTGGCCGTGAGTGTGTCCACCGCATGCCATCGACGGGTCGACCTGTCCCAGAACGCCTCTTTTGTAAGCATCGACGGTCTGTCCGACGGTCGGATGTTCGGCCAGGTAGACCTTGATGCCGGCCGACATCAGCTTTGAGAGAGCGCCCATCCCGATGCCCCCGACAACTATGGCATCCATCTCGATCCCGGCCAGAGCGGCAAGAGGCTGGCACATGCCATGCTGGTGATGCTGGTTGTTGTTGTTAACAGCGGAGGCGTCGCCGCTGTCCGTGTCCACCACCATGAACATCGGTGCTGAACCGAAATGAGCCGAAACGGGACTGTCCATTCCCGAATCCATCGTAACCGGAATACACAGCTTCATCTGATTTCTCCTTCTGCCGGGGTAGATCCCGGCGCATCCAGATATGTTTCATCGACGGACGCCGCCCGGCGGCATCTGGGACACGGCGCACCGCCTTCGCCGGTACGCGCGCAGCGGTGGAATCCGAGGTCGTCCCGCGTGACGTATCCGCCCTCGATTCGCAGTTCAAGGCCCATCACGAGCATCCTGGCGATCTTGTTGTGGGCGGAATCGATGATCCTTGAAAGCGTGGGGCGGGAGACTCCCATCCTGGCAGCCGCGTCGGCCTGGTAAAGTCCATCGAGATCGGTCAGCCTGACCGCCTCGAATTCATCAAGGCTCATGGTGACCGTTTCGAGTGAGCTGCACGGGCGCCCGGCCGGCTTGAAACGCGCAACGCATGGACCCTGAGCAACCCTGCGGCAGTTTACCGGTCTGGGCATTGTCCGTACCTCCGAAATGCTATTATGAACATAAGTTCAAAATAAACAAGTCCGGAAATTGGAATCCGGGATGTGGGAACCCAGGCGGGTCGGGCCTGTATGGGGCCCTGCGGCTCGTAGGGGCGAATGACAATTCGCCCTTCCGGACGGCGAATGTAATTCGCCGCTACGAGAACAGGGACGGGGTCAGGGATAGGGACAGGATCCGGAGGCCGGCCCGCAGGGCCGGCCGTTCATTAGCGGATATTCGGCGCCAATTCCCACGGCTGGCGCCGTGGGCTCTGGATGAACGGCCCCTCGACGAGCGAGGGGCCTGGGGCAGTTCGTACGGAACCCTGCGGCCCGTAGGGGCGAATGACAATTCGCCCTGTTCTGACGGCGAACTACTTCGGCCAGGGGCGAATGTAATTCGCCCCTACACGGGCGGGTCTGCACGGAGCCCTGCGGCTCGTAGGGGCGAATGACAATTCGCCCTTCAGGCACGAGGCCGGCGCCATCGGCGCCGCCGAGGCCCTGGGATCAATAGGCGGTGAGGCACTCGACAGGGACGTCTGACAGTTTGGCCCTTCCATCCATTTCGCCGGGCAGTTCCACCATGAAGGCGGCCACGGCCACCTCGGCGCCCATCTCACGCGTCAGCTTGACCGCCGCCGCCATCGTGCCGCCTGTGGCCAGCAGGTCATCGATGATCATCACGCGGTCTCCCGGCTTGATCGAGTCCTCGTGGACCTCGATGGCGTCAACGCCGTACTCGAGGCTGTACTCGACGCGGCGGACCTTCCAGGGCAGCTTTCCCCGCTTGCGGAACAGAATCATCGGCAGACCGAGATGCCCGGCCACCGGAGCGGCGAACAGGAATCCTCGCGACTCGATGCCGGCGACCTTGTTCGCACCGTACTTCGCGGCGGTCTGGAAGAAGAAAGCCAGCGCCGCCCTGTATGCCTCGGGATTTTCAAGAACCGTGGTGATGTCGCGAAACAGAATGCCCGGCTTCGGAAAGTCCGGGATGCAGCGGATATTGTCCCGCACGAGCTGTTCCATCGGGTCGTCAGCCTTTCTGTCCTGATGCATCTTTATCTCCCGCGGGGCGGCACCCGGCCGCGCCCTTTCATTCGTCCACGGCAACCACGCGAGCCGGCGCCGCGACATTCGCCCACGCCACCCGATCCATCGCTTCCCTGGCCATCAGATCCGGCGTTACCGGACTGATCGTGGCCCATCCGTTGGCCACCGCGCCGGTGTCGGCCTCGGGCGATGTCTCGTTCGTGACCCTGGAACCCCCGACCCACAGATATGTTCCGCCGCGCGGATCCTGGCGTCGAAGCACTTCGCTGGAGTACTGGCGGTTCCCGAGGCGTGTCACCTTGAACCCCTTGAATTCCGAGACCGTCGCGTCCGGAATGTTGACGTTGAGCGTGATCCCGTCCGGGACTCCATTTTCGACTATCCGGTCGACCATCTCGTTGACCTGTGCGGCGATATCCTCGAACCGGAAATCGCCGCGCGACACCATCGAGAACGCCGCGGACTGAACCCTCTGGATAGTGCCCTCCATGGCGGCTCCGACCGTTCCGGAATAGATGACGTCAAACCCGAGGTTCGGCCCCCGGTTGACACCTGAAAACACGAAGGCCGGTCTTGCCGGCAGGATGTGGTTGATTCCTATGAACACGCAGTCGACCGGGGTGCCCGACAGCGCGAACCGTCGTTCACCGACCTGGTTGACGCGAAGCGGCCTGGTCAGGGTGATCGCGTGCGACACGCCGCTGTTCTCGGTTTCGGGCGCCACGACCCAGGTCTCGCCATGTCGTTTCGCGGCATCGACCAGTAACTCGATACCGGGAGAGAGGATTCCGTCGTCGTTGGTAACAAGGATCAGTGGTTCAGGTCGGTCAGGCATTGGACACGTCAGAAAGCGCCGATGTTGAATTCAAACACATAGGGCGGATCGCCCTCGCGCGGGTTGATCGGGAAACCCCACTCGAAGCGGAGCGGTCCGATCGGTGACCACCACCTGATCCCCAGTCCGGCGGCAAACTGGAAATTCAGCGGGTTCGGCCACTCGGTATCGTCGAAGGCATTGCCGGCGTCGAAGAACACGACGCCCTTGATGCCCATGGTCTTGATGATCGGGAATTCGACCTCGAAGTTGAAGATCAGTTCCTTGTCACCGCCGATCGTGAAGTACGACAGCGACGACGCCGGGTCTCGGCTGGCGCCGACCGGGATCGACGGCCCGAGGGACGCCTGCTCGTAACCGCGGATCGAGAAGATGCCGCCAGCCTGGAATCGCTGGAAGATCGGAACCGGTCCGCCCTTCGGGTTGAAGATGTATCCGTAGCGCAGCGACACCTTGCCGACCGCGCCGAGGAACAGCGGGAAGTACTGCTTGGTGCTGGCACGGAACCTGATGTAGTCGAAGCTGGAGCCGATCTCGGATCCCGCCCATTCCATGCTCAGGGTGGTGACGTTTCCCTTTGTCGGGAACATGCGGTCATCGCGGTTGTCGAATGCGAGCGTGACCGTCAGCGAACTGGTCAGCCCGTTCAGGTTCATGTTCGCGACCGGGACGTCGAAGAAGTTCTCCTGTCCACCGGCCTTGACGTCAACCATTTCCAGCCGATAGGTCGCCGCGATCGAGAAGTAGTCGGCGAACCGGCGACCGATTGTCAGGTTCAAGCCGGTCGAGTTCTCGTCGAAGGTGTAGTTCACATAGTCGCGGTTGTAGGCCGAGAAGCCGAAGGTCCAGTCCGTGTCGAAGAAGTACGGGTCGTCAAACGAAAATACGAAATACTTCCTGATGCTGGACAGGCTGGCCTCCAGGCGCAGGCTCTGGCCGCGGCCCAGGAAGTTCTGCTTGGAAATCTGGGCCTGGAACAGGAAGTTCTCGACCGACGAGAATCCGGCGCCGATAGAGAACGCGCCAGTCTGACGTTCCTTCACCTTGACCGTCAGGATGACGAGGTCCGCGGCATCGCCCTGCCGCGGGGTGATTTCCACCTCTTCAAAGAAACCGAGCCGTCGGATGCGGGCCTCGGATTTCTTCATCGCCGTTTCGTTGAACAGGTCACCCTCGTACATGCGCAGTTCGCGCCTGATCGTCCAGTCGCGGGTGCCTTCGTTGCCGGTGATGTCGATCCTGGCTATGCGGGCGCGGCTTCCCATCTGCACGATGTACGTGAAGTTGATCAACGGCGGCTCGACGCTCTTGTCGAGGCTCGTCGTGTTTCCCACGTTGCAGAAGGCGTATCCCTCGTCCTTGTACTTCGTCATCAGCCAGATGATGTCCTTCTGAATGTTCTCGGCGTTGAATACGTCGCCTTCCTTCAGAAGCAGCTTCGAAGTCAGTTCCTCTTTCGGGAACAGCATGTCGCCGCCGATGTCCACCTTGCCGACGTTGTACTTCGGACCTTCGTGAACGGTGATCGTTATGGCGATGTGCTTGCGGTCGCGCGACAGCATCACGATGGGCGGCTCAAAGCGGACCTCGGCGTAACCCTTCGTGTTGTAATAGAATTCCAGCCGGCGCATATCCATGTCGAGCATCTCCTGGGCGAAGATGCCTTTGGTCGACAGGATGGAAAGCAGATTGCCTTCCTGCGTCTGCATGAACTTTTTCAGTTCCTCGTCGGTCAGGTTGTTGTTTCCAAGAAATTCGATCGAGCGGACCTTGACCTTGGCGTATTCCCGCACGACGAAGATCACGTCCACCACATTGTCCGGCTTCGGATCGAGCCGGTAGGTCACCTCGGCCAGGAAGTACCCTTCCTCGACATAGTGATCCCGGATGGCCTTGACCGAGTTCTCGACCTTCACCATGTCGAGGATCGTCGATTCCTTCACCGATATCTTTTCGCGCAGTTTGTCGTTGTCGATCTTCTTGTTGCCCTCGGTCTTGACCAGGGCCACGGCCGGGTATTCCTCGACCTTGAAAACCAGGACGACTCCGTCTTCCTCAGGGATGACGCGGACTTCTATGTTCTTGAAAGCCCTCATCCGGTAGAGGGTCTTGATATCCCGGGAAACCTGTTCCGGTTTCAGTTCGGACAGAACCGCGGAACCGAGCTGGCGCATCGCCGTGTCCCGATCGGTCCTGAGAAGGCCGACGAACCTGATTTCGCGGATTATCGGTCCCGCCATCGATGATCGCTGGCCGGCCCACGCTGTGTCGAATTCATCCAGCGGGGAAGTTTCGAGCTGTTCGCCTTCGTCCCACGTCACTCCGGGATCCGGTCGCGAATCGGAATCATCCCGCAGCGAGCTGCCGGGCCCGCCACCCATGCCGGGGCGCATCTGCGCCGTCGAGGCCGATGGCATCAACAGGAACAGCAGCAGCGCCAGTGCCGGGAGAATCCTTTTCAAACGATTTCCTCCACGGCGTGCACCACCCCGTCTTCGAGTCTGAGAACCCTGTGCATCCTGCCAGCAAGCCTCATGTTATGCGTCGCCACCAGAAAGGCGACTCCGTAACGGCTGTTCACGTCGGCAAAGAGGTTATGAACCTCCTCGCTGGTCGCGTCGTCGAGGTTGCCGGTAGGCTCGTCGGCGATGATCAGTTTTGGCCGCATCACCAGGGCGCGCGCCAGCGCAACTCGCTGCTGCTCGCCACCGGACAACTCGCCCGGCCGATGCGTGGTTCGCGGACCGAGGCCCACGGTGTCCAGAAGCTCGGATGCCCTGGTCACTGCCTCCCGCCGCGACAGTCCGCCGATTATCGCCGGAATCATCACGTTTTCCAACGCCGAGAATTCAGGCAGGAGATGATGGAACTGGAAAATGAAACCGATCCTGGTGTTACGGAACGAGGCCAGCTCACGTTCAGACAATGAAAACACGTCGGTTCCCTCGAACGTCAATGTTCCCGAGTCGGGGGTATCGATGGTGCCAAGGATGTGAAGAAGCGTGCTTTTCCCGACTCCGGACTTGCCGACTATCGCGGTCATCTCGCCGGGGAGCACCTTCAGGTCCAGTCCGCGCAGCACCAGAATGTCGCGTCCGCCGTGGCGGAAGTTCCTGGTGAGTCCGACCGCGGAGATCAGAACCTTTTCACCTTCTGACGTGTCTCTGTCCAGCCGATCGGATTCCATGTTCTTCCCCTAGTCGTTCCTGAGCCCGTCCGCCGGGCTGAGCGCCGCAACCGCGGAGGTCGGGTAGATCGTCGCCAGCAGGGCGGCCGAGAAGGCGGCCATCGTCACTGCCACCACATCAAGGGCGTTGATGCTGACCGGCAGGCGATCGATGTAGTACTCCGGCGGCAGCGAAATGCCCACCTGCTGGATATAAAGGCATGTCGCTAGCCCCAGGACCAGCCCCGACAGCGTGCCTGTCAGGCCGATCACGCTCCCGATCTGAAAGTAGATCGACCTGATGCCGTTTCCGGTCACGCCCATGCTTCGCAGCACGGCGATGTCCCGGGTCTTTTCCATGGTGATCAGAAGCAACGAGCCGAAAACATTGAAGGCGGCAACCAGGATCACCAGGCCCAGAACCAGGAACATCGCGATTTTCTCGATCATCAGGGCCGAAAACAGTGACCGGTTGGTCTGCGTGACCGTCCTGACCCTCATGTCGCCGTATTCCGACAGCGCCTGCGTGACGCCTGCGGCGATGTCGTCCAGGCGATTCATGTCGGTCACCATCAGCGCGATTCGTTCCCGGCCCGGAGTGAAGAACAGCTTCAGACCTTCTTCCTTCAGAACGAACGCGGTCTTCAGATCGTATTCGTACAGGCCGGTCTTCAAGGTACCCACTACCCGGAACGTTCGCTTGGCCGGAATGACGCCTGTCGGACCGATGTCGCCGTCGGGAATGACGACGGAGACTTCGTCGCCTTCGCCGACACCGAGCCCTACCGCCAGTTCCGAACCCAGGATGATGCCGGGCCTGTTTCGCACCGAAGCGCCGCCGGCCCCGACCGGGGGCAGGACCAGCATCGCTGGGTCGGCCGGCACGTCGGCCGCGACCGGCTCAGTGACACCCGACATGTCGAAACCGAGTTCACGATCCACGATCGCCGTCTCGGGGCGAGCCAGCGCCTTGAGCGCTCCCGCCGACACGCCGTCGCCAAGCCACATGGCCTCAAGCTTTCCGCCCGGATCGATTCCACGGATGGTCGTGCCCGGCCCCATGTTGATCGAAGACGCGATCAGCGCCTCGCCCTGAGAGAATGACTCCGCCATGGAAACGCCAGGCACCGTCTTGACCGCCGGGACCAGATCCGCGCAGCCAGAGGCGCGCTCGAAGGCGTCGGCCGGGTCGGGGCAACGCTCAACGGTGATGTGCGGGTTGTTCCTGATAATCTTCTGCTTCAGATCAAGCTCGAAGCCGGACATCACCGACAGCACCACAATCAATGCCCAGACGCCGATCGCAGTTCCGGTCATCGCGATGAAATTCTGGCTTGCGACAGGCACGAGGCGTTTGAACCACGACGGGTTCTCCTCGCGGAATCCGACCAGGAAGCGCAGCGCCAGCAGCAGGCGCCATGAACGCGGGTTGCCCTTTTCCGAAAACAGCTTCAACAGACGAACGATAACCGCGACAAGAACCGCCGTCATCAACAGTGAGCACACGATCACTCCGACGAGCTGCAGGCCCGGGCCGATGTAATCGATAGCTCTTTCGAGCGCTGTCATCGCGCTGTTCGCCATGCTGGTCCCGCGGGCCCGGGGGCCCGCTCAAGAGAGTCCGTCCCCGCCAACTACTTTTCGGGGCGGAGCATCGGGAACAGGATCACGTCCCTGATGCTGTCGGAACCGGTCATGAGCATGGTCAGGCGATCGATCCCGATGCCTTCGCCGGCGGTAGGCGGAAGAGCGTACTGAAGTGCCCTGATGTAGTCCTCGTCGTACTCCATCGCCTCCTGGTCTCCGGCCGCCTTCGCGACCATCTGGGCCTGGAAGCGCGCCTCCTGATCCTGGGGATCGTTCAGCTCAGAGAATGCATTGCCGAATTCGTTGGTTGCCACGTAAAGTTCGAATCGGTCGACCAGCGTCGGATCCGAATCCTTGCGGCGTGACAACGGAGAGATGGCGGCCGGGAAGTCGGTCACGAACGTCGGCTGAATCAGGTGTTCCTCGACCTTTTCCTCGAAGACCATCATGCAAAGTTCCAGCGCCGCGTTTCGCGATGCGGTCGGGTCGCCCAGGTCGTTCTCGTACTTCTTCATCACCAGGTCGGCCGCCTTCTTGTCCACGCGGTGCTTCATCGCGAAGTCGTACGCGGCCGCATGGTCGACGAAAACGACCTCGGGCGCGCCGCAGTAGTCCCTCAGACCATCGCAGACCGGCAGACGCACGAAAGGCTTGCCCAGGTCGATGTCGTGTCCGCGGAAGGTCACGACGGTCTTCCCGATGATGTCACGTGCCATGGACTGGAAGAGATCCTCGGTCATATCCATCAGGTCGAGGTACGTGGCGTACGCCTGGTACAACTCGATCATGGTGAATTCGGGATTGTGCCGGTTCGAGAAACCTTCGTTGCGGAAGTTTCGGTTGAGTTCGTAGACACGGTCGAAACCGCCCACGACCAGTCTCTTCAGGTAGAGCTCCGGCGCGATTCGCATGTAGAGGTTCACGTCCAGGGCGTTGTGGTGGGTAACGAACGGCCTGGCGTTCGCGCCACCCAGGATTGGGTGCATCATCGGGGTCTCGACCTCGACGAAGTCCCGCTTGTCAAGGTAGTCCCTGATGTACTTGATTATTTTGGTGCGGGTGCGGAAGACCTCGCGCGAATCGTCGTTGACGATCATGTCGACGTAACGCATGCGCTGGCGCAGTTCGGCGTCCTGCAGACCATGGAATTTCTCGGGAAGCGGACGCTGTGCCTTGGACAGGACCCGGAAACTCGAGACCTTGACCGTCAGTTCGCCGGTGCGGGTGCGGAACAGAGTCCCGTTGACGCCGACGATGTCCCCGATATCCATCAGCTTGAACCGGTCGAACGACGCCTCGTCGACCACGTCCTTCTTCACATAGGCCTGAATCGTCTCGGACCTGTCGCGGATGCGGACGAAAGCCGCCTTTCCGAACGAATTCACCGCCATCGCCCTGCCGGCGATCGAGACCTGAATCGGCTGCGCCTCAAGGACGTCGTTCTGGATCTCGGCACCGGAAGAATCCAGACCCATCGCGCGTACTGCGGCGATGCAGTCGCCGACCCGGAAATCGTTCGGGTACGCGACCCCGTCCAGTTCCTTGAGCTTGTTCAGCTTTTCCATGCGCTGTTCGATCAGGGTGCTCTCGCTGTTGTCTGCCACGTTCAACTCCATAGAGCAAAAAGCGCGCGTAAATTACCGGTAACAGGACTGTAAGTCAATCACAATGCGCGCGTGGCGCGCGTATATGCATGCGTGAGATGAGCTGGAATGGGCGTCAGTTGTCGTGAAGGAAGCTGGTCATGTCGTGACGAAGAGCGGGGTCGCGCAGCTTCTGCAGAGCCTTCACCTCGATCTGGCGCACACGTTCGCGGGTCAGGCCGACCGCCTCTCCAACCTCTTCGAGGGTGAACTCGCGGGCAACTCCGATTCCGAAGCGCATCCGGATGACGGCTTCCTCTTTGGGGGTCAGGCCCGCGAGCAGTCTGCGGATGCACACGCTCATGTTCTCTTCGCAGGTGTCGTCGAATGGCTGCCTGGCGTTGGTGTCCTCGACAACGTCCATCAACTTGTTGTCGTCCTGTCCGATCGGGCTGTCCAGCGAGACTGCGGACAGGATGGTTTTTTCCGCCCTGAACACCTGCTCAGCGGTGTAGCCGGTGGCCACCACCAGTTCGTCCATCGACGGTTCGCGACCGTTCTGAACGATCAGCGCCGCGCGGGCCCTGCGGACACGGTTGACGCACTCGACAAGATGAACCGGGACGCGGATCGTCTTGCCATGCTCGGCCAGCGTCCGGGATATCGATTGACGGATCCACCAGGTCGCGTAGGTCGAGAACTTGTGACCCAGGCGCCACTCGAAGCGGCTTACCGCCTTCATCAGGCCGATGTTGCCTTCCTGAATCAGATCCAGCAGCGGGATTCCGCGGTTCATGTACTTCTTTGCGATCGAGACGACCAGCCGCAGATTGGAGCGGATCATTCTGGACTTAGCGCGATCCACGCGGCTCTGTGCCCTGGTGAGTCCGGTGACCGCCTCGCGGAGCGCGTCGCCCCGAATGCCGAGCACCATTCCGGCCGCTTTGGCAGACGCCGCGCCCGAGATGACACGGTAGTTCAGGTCGAGGCTGCCGAACGCGGTGGAGTCCGCGTCATCGGGAGAGGAAATCCCGCCCTGACCGGACGAAAGCCGCTCAAGCTGCTGCTGAAGGCTGCGCATGACCAGCCTGACGATTCCCGCGCCGAACTTGAACTCATGGTAGGCCTGGTAGAGTTCCAGCGAGAGCACGTATTCATCATAGATCTGATTGTCGCGCTTCGTCGACGCGATGCCCGCGATCCTGTCCGAGAAGTCCGTGAGTTCCTTCGAGAGGGAAGGTGTCCAGTCCTCGTGGCTGCTCTCATCAAGCAGGGAAACGTCCAGAAGTGAAACCTCGCCAGACGTCAACTTGCCTGGGAACTCAACCAGATGGTTGAGACAGAAGGGGATGCGGACCATCCACAGGAAGGCTTCCTTTTCCCCTTCCTCAATCGCGCGTGCAAGCGAACTCTCCTGCTCGCGGGAGAGCAGGGGGGCGTCACCGATTCTGCTGAGATACGCCATGATCGAGTTCGAGGTGATTTCGGACACCGCCGACTCGTCCATCAGGGCGACTCTCGGTCCTTCTTCGCCTTCGCAACACTCGTCAATGTTCTCACGTTCATCCAGAGTGTACATGGTTGACCTCCAGAAGAGCACGAACTGCTTTGATGCATATTGCGGGCCATGTTTGGCCGAGGTTAAAGAGACCCCCGTATATAAAGGATTATTTCGTCCCGGACGCGAACGTGTTCCAGAAAAATCGTACATTGCCCGCCCACCGGGTGCCATTGATCGCGACATTGATGTCATGGTTGGCGCGGCGGCTGTCATGGTGTCGTTTCCGGGCCATCCAGGCGGGTGCTGTTGAAAGATCGTTGTAACTTGCCGTAACACAAACGTTAGTGTGTAACCTGTCGAATAACCCCTACATGTAGTGCATTTTTGTTGACGTCCCATCCGACGGGGTTACTATTGCCTTTCGTCGAACAGACGTAAGGGTGGTCATTTCAGAGGTCGCGAAGTCATGAAACGTTCCTGGGGCGAGGATGATTTGTTTGGTTCCGGCACCGACGTAGTCGAAGAGGACCGTTCGGATGCGGCGGTGCCGTCCGATGGCGCCGGCACCGACTTCGATCCCGAAGCGTTCATTGAGGAAAGCGGCGAACCCGCGGTGAAGGAACCGGAAGCAGTGGTCGAGGAACCGGTTGTGGCAGTCGAGGAGCCGGTTGTTGCGGTCGAGGAACCGGTTGAACACGTTTCATTCGAGGTAACCGACGGTGACGGCGCCAGCGTCGATGGGATCGACGGTGGCCAGACCGAACCAGTCGTATCAATACAGGAATCGGATCAGGAAGGTGAAGGGGTGGATACCATGGAAGGCAAGGTGGGAACGGTCGAGGGGCTGAACTACGAAAGGTACTACACGCGTGAGGATGTCGACGTGTTCGATACGGTCACGTGGGAAAAACGTGACGCCGAGATCAAGTCCCACGACAAGACGGTCGTATTCGCCCAGACCGGGATGGATTTTCCCACGTCATTCTCGATGAGCGCGTCGAACGTGGTCGCTTCGAAGTATTTCCGTGGAACGATCGGGCAGGCGGATCGCGAGTCCAGCCTCAAGGACATGATCTCCCGTGTCGTCGACACGATCTCGGCGTGGGGGCTCAAGGGCGGATATTTCGCGGATGCCGCCGGCGCACGGGTTTTCCGGGACGAACTGGCCTGGCTGATTCTTCACCAGTATGGCTCGTTCAACAGCCCTGTCTGGTTCAACGTCGGCGTCGAGGAGCATCCCCAGTGCTCGGCCTGTTTCATCAACTCGGTCGAGGACACCATGGAAAGTATCCTGGGCCTTGCCGTGACCGAGGGCATGCTGTTCAAGTTCGGATCCGGAACCGGCACGAATCTGTCGACGATACGTTCTTCGAAGGAAAGACTTAAGGGCGGCGGCATTCCTTCGGGGCCGGTTTCGTTCATGCGCGGATACGACGCTTTCGCCGGCGTCATCAAATCGGGTGGCAAGACCCGGCGCGCGGCCAAGATGGTCGTTCTTAACATCGATCATCCGGACATCGTCGACTTCATCGAGTGCAAAGTTCGCGAGGAGGACAAGGCGCTGGCCCTGGTCCGCGAGGGCTACGACGGCTCCTTTGGCGGCGAGGCCTTCGAGTCGATTTTCTTCCAGAACGCGAACAACTCGGTCCGGGTGTCGGACGAGTTCATGAAGGCGGTTCTGAACGGGGCGCAATGGGAGACGAAGGCCGTGACGACGGGACAGACCGTCGAGACCATGAAGGCCGCCGATCTGATGGATCGCATCTGCAAGGCGGCCCATCGCTGCGGCGATCCCGGCATCCAGTTCGATACGACCGTTAACGACTGGAACACGTGTTCGGTCTCCGGCAGGATCAACGCGTCGAATCCCTGCTCCGAGTTCATGTTCCTGGATAACTCGGCATGCAACCTGGCTTCGCTGAACCTGACCAGATTCGTCGGCGAGGACGGTGTTTTCGATTCCAGGGGATTCCGGCACGCGGTACGCACGTTCATCTTTGCCCAGGAAATCATCGTCTCGAATGCGAAGTATCCGACCGAACCTATCGGGACGAATTCCGATAAGTACCGTCCGCTGGGGCTCGGGTTCGCGAACCTCGGCGGCCTTTTGATGAGCTGGGGACTGGCCTACGACAGCGATGCCGGTCGCGCGTGCGCCGCTGCGGTAGCTGCGCTGATGACCGGCGAGGCGTATGTCGCCAGTGCCATGCTGGCCGAAAAGGTTGGCCCCTTCGCCGAATACCAGAAGAACGCGCAGTCGATGGCCCGCGTGATCCGCAAGCATCGCGCCGCCCTTGAAGCCGTCGACGAGCGGTATGTGCCGGGCGGATTGATGAAGGACGCCAGGCAGGCATGGGACATCGCCGTTTCGATGGGAAAGCAGGCCGGGTTCCGTAACGCGCAGGTCACCCTGCTGGCGCCGACGGGGACGATTGGTTTCATGATGGACTGCGACACTACCGGCATCGAGCCGGAACTTGCCATCGTGAAGTACAAGAGCCTGGTGGGCGGCGGCCAGATGAAGATCGTGAACAGGACCGTTCCCGCGGCCCTCGCCAGACTTGGATACGGCCAGGCGCAGATCCAGACCATCCTTGATTACATCGATCGGAACGACACGATCGAGGGCGCGCCTGGACTCAAGGCCGAACACCTTCCCGTGTTCGACTGCGCGTTCAAGCCGGTCAACGGCAAGCGGACCATATCCGTCGATGGTCATATCCACATGATGGGCGCGGTGCAGCCTTTCCTGTCGGGCGCGATCTCCAAGACCGTGAACATGCCGGCCGAATCGACGGTCGAGGATGTCCGTCAGGCGTACGTCGATGCGTGGAAGTACGGC